>DATKSX010000072.1:0-6924 GCA_035531415.1 Chitinophagaceae bacterium | reverse complement strand
AGCTGGCAGGCCTTTCCGCTGCAATTCCGCTTGTCGGTTATTTTCACCTGCACCCCATCCATATGGTAGGCAGAGCGGCGGTGGCGTACAAACGTTTGGGCCTGGAACCGATATTTCCTTTTTCAATTGATCCAGGGATCTTTTCTTCACAGTTCATTTCGGTACTGGTAATTTGTATGGTCCTTTCCCTTTATGCATGGTATAAGGTTTGGGGGGTTGACCCTGTTGAAAACCTGAAGGGATAATAAAATTATGATTTAAAAAATGTTATAAAATAATTGACCAATGATTGCTCAGGTTGCGTGGCGAAATGTTTGGCGAAATAAGCTTCGCAGTGGTGTGGTCATTGCTTCGGTGGCGGTAGGAATCTGGGCTGCGTCTTTTATCATTTCCTTTTCCACCGGGTTAAAGCACCGGTATGTTTTGACTGCAATTGAGACCGTGGTATCCCATTTGCAGATCCATTTTCCAGGATACCTGGATAACCCGGATCTTTCAAAATCCATACCCCATGCTGACAGCCTGGTATCCCTGATAAAATCCATGCCTGAGGTAAAAGGGGTTACTGCACGGCTTCTTGTAAATGCCATGGCAGCTACCGCAACCAACACAACCGGAGCGATTGTCCGGGGAATCAATACAAAGGATGAAAATGAGGTTACCCATATCGGGGAAGATATCCGAACCGGAACCTTCCTGAGCGGAAAAAATCTTCCGGTTTTGGTAGGTGCTTCCCTTGCCGAAAAACTCCACCTTAGGATCCATCATAAGCTGGTGCTCACTTTCCAGGACGCCTCAGGGAATATCACTTCCGCTGCTTTCATGGTTACCGGCATATTCACAACCAGCAACAGTACTTTTGATGATAATAATGTATTTGTACTTAAAAATGATCTTGCCGCGTTGCTTGATACTAAGGATGATGCGCAGGAAATCGCGATATTGTTAAAAAAGGATGATGAGGTAGACACGGTTCAAGCCCGGCTTGGAAAAATATTTCCCCTCCTGGAAGTGAAGAACTGGCGGGAGATTGCCCCGGAACTTGCCCTTACTGTGGATTCTACAAACGAATCTCTGTACCTGGTTGTGATGATTTTTGTCCTTGCACTGATGTTTGGCATCATTAATACCATGATGATGGCCATTCTGGAACGCATTAGGGAAATAGGGATGTTGATGGCAATTGGAATGAATAAAACTCGGTTATTCCTCATGATCATGACCGAGACGCTTTTTCTCTCCTTTGCCGGAATTCCCCTTGGGTTACTGCTTTCCTATATTACCATCAGCATTACCGGAAGGGAAGGAATCAATCTCGGGGCTTTCTCCAAGGGATTATCCGCTTTTGGCTTTGGCACTATTGTCTATCCCGAACTGAACCCTAAATTTTACCTGGTTGTGGCGCTGTTTATCTTTTGCGCGGCTTTTTTTGGTTCCTTCTATCCTGCCTCCAGGGCACTGAAGACTAATCCGGTAGAAGCATTGCATAATGCCTGACTCACCCAAAATATTAATAAATATGACCCATGTTATTGAAACCGTTGATGTATCCAAGATTTATGAAGGTGTAGTTCCAGTAACTGCCGTTGATAAAGTGGAAATATCCATTGATGAAGGGGAGTTTATTGCTATTGTTGGCCCATCGGGTTCGGGGAAAACTACCCTGCTTAATCTGATTGGTGGATTGGACCATCCCAGTTCGGGGGAAATATTGATTGGGGGGAAAAAAATTTCAGGGTTAAGTAGAAATGAGATGATTGATTTCCGCCTTCACCATATCGGCTTTGTATTCCAAGCCTATAACCTCATTCCCGTACTGAGTGCCCTTGAAAATGTTGAGTTTATCCTGCTGCTGCAGGGTTGTCCCAAAAAGGAAAGACAGAAGCGGGCGGTGGACCTCTTAAACCAGGTAGGACTGGGCGAAAGGCTAAAAAGCCGGCCAGGACAGCTTTCAGGAGGGCAACAACAACGGGTGGCCGTTGCAAGAGCACTGGCCTCCCGGCCAGAGTTTGTCCTGGCCGATGAACCCACTGCCAACCTGGATTCGAAATCGGCTACGCAACTTTTGCAAATTATGCAGGATCTGAATGAAAAGGAGCATATCACCTTTTTATTTTCCACCCATGATCAGAGGGTGATTGACAGGGCCAGACGGGTAATTACCCTCCAGGACGGGAAAGTGGTTGCTGATGTTAACAACGAGCCCCTAGCGGGAAAATCAGTAACCTAAAATCAAAATGGCAACCCAATTCCTGAACCGGATTATTTTGATCCTTCTCCTGGAGACTTCCTTTTTCAGTCTCCGGGCCCAGGATTCCATTCAGGTTAAAAAGCAGGACTCCAAATGGCAGGTTAGCGGCTATATTACCGACATGCAGGTGGTATCTTTTCAAAAGATTGATTCCATGACAGCTACAAACCTCATTCATAACCGCATTGATATTCAATATTTTCCAAATGATCATTTAACTTTTCATGCGGGAGTCCGAAACCGGATCTTTTTCGGCAACCCTGTTTTCAACCTTCCCGGATTCGGTAATCAGATCGATGCGTATTACAAAAATGATTTGATTCAATTGTCCAAATTTTGGGTGAACCGCAATTCCCTAATTATTAATTCCGTTGTTGACCGGTTATGGGCTGACTGGAATGAGGGTAAATGGGATATCCGCCTGGGGAAACAGCGGATCAACTGGGGAAAAACCCTGGTGTGGAATCCCAATGACTGGTTCAATACCTTTAATTACGCTGATTTTGATTATCCGGAAAGACCTGGAAGTGATGCACTCCGGATCAGTTATTACCCAAGTGGAATGTCCGTGATTGATTTAGCCGTGAGCCCGGGGCGGTATAAAAGCGAATCGGTATCTGCAATCCGGTTTGGCTTGAACAAATGGGATTATGATTTTCAGTTTCTAGGAGGAATATATCACCAGGACGCAGCCCTGGGAGTGGGTTGGTCAGGCAACATCGGCGGTTTAGGTTTCCGGGGTGAGGGAAGCTGGTTTAAGCCATACCAGAATTTCCCGGATTCCTCTGGTAAGGTAAGCGCTACCATTTCAATGGATTACCGTGCCCCGGATACCTGGTATTTTCAAGGTGCCGTATTGTATAATTCGGTAGACCATGCCCCGCAAAATGTGGAAGCGCTGATCGAAGCTTTTACCGGCAATCTTTCAGCCAAGCAGCTGATGCCCTCAGAATGGTCCTTTTTTGGTGAGATTTCCAGGGATATTACTCCGCTTCTTCATGCGGACCTTTCAGTCATATCCGGGTTGGATCCTGCATTGGTATTCATTATGCCGAGTATCAGCTATTCGGTGACGGAGAACTTCCAGGTTACCGGGACAGGGCAGGCTTTTTTGGGTAAAATGTCTAATCAGATTGAAGATGTAGGCAATGGGGTGTACTTTAGATTTAAATATAACTTTTAAATGAAAAACCGGATTCCAGCTCCAGATGCCGGAATCCAAATTGCTGGTTGCAAAGTACTCCGCCGGATTTCATTCGGACTGGAGACTTTTACCGATCAAATGGTTTGATTTTAAGAGTATTTATCTTTGATCAGGTCCTTACCAGGTGGATATTGGATAATGAATTTGCTATGGATTCCACCGTTTCATTTGGTTCCCTTACTGTGGAGATTCATCCTAAGGGATCCGTTATGGCGGATGTGGCGGCAAAGATTGTTGTCCGGGTTTTAAACCAGGCTATCCGGGAAAATGGTTCGGCCCATCTTTTACTGGCCACCGGCACTTCCCAACTTCCATTCCTGGAATCCCTGGCCAGGGAAGATTTTCCGATGTGGTCCAGGGTCTCAATATTTCATCTGGATGAGTACATCGGCATTTCCCGGATCCATCCGGCCAGCTTTCGGCGATATCTTCAGGACCGGGTGGTCGAAAAAGTTTTACCTTGGAAAATGCATTTTTTACAAGGTGATGCACCGGATATAACTGCAGAAATAAAACGCTACGAGGATCTTTTGGTTCAAAACCCCATTGATATCGCTTGCATCGGCATCGGGGAAAACGGTCATATTGCCTTCAACGAGCCTGGGGATACGGATTTTAATGACCCAGAGAAGGTCCGCGTGGTCGGTCTGGGCCTCGTATCCCGACAGCAGCAGGTCAGTGAAGGATGGTTCAACCGATTGTCCGAAGTTCCTGTTCAGGCCTTGACCCTTACGGTTCCTGCCATTATGAAAAGCCGGAGGATCAGTTGCTTTGTTCCGGAATCCCGGAAAGCCGATGCGGTGAAAAGATCCCTTCTGGGTCCTATTTCAGAGGATTGCCCCGCCTCGATCCTCAGAACCCATCCGAGTGCTATATTGTATCTTGACTCTGATTCCGCCTCAGGCATCCAGGATAGCCATCTTCCTAATCCGGTCCGCCCGTAAGGTTCATTTCTCATTTTATGGAGCCTCCAATCCAGGGAATATTACCGTCGACCTGCCAATGGGTGGAAATCCGGATCTCGGAGGGAAAGATCAGGGAAATCATTAAGTTGGATCCTCCAGGCGGGAAATCTTCAGATGATATTTACCTGGCCCAGGGATTAACGGATATCCAGGTAAACGGTTTTGGCGGAGTGGATTTTAATGAGCCCGGATTAACCGTTGATCAGGTGAAATGGGTCACCCGGGAACTTCGGATGGAAGGGGTGGTTTCCTTCCTGCCTACTCTGATCAGCGGGGATCCGGAGGTTGTGAAAGCCAATCTGGAAATCATTGCCCGGGCCATGGGGGAGGGTGGGTCCCAACCTTCCATCCCGGGAGTCCACCTGGAAGGACCTTATATCAGCCCTATCGAAGGATACCGGGGTGCCCATAACGCCCGGTGGATCTGCAAGCCGGTTTGGGAAGATTTCCTTCAATATTACCAGGCGGCCCAGGGCCATATCGTCTTGATAACCCTGGCCCCGGAGATTGAAGGTGCTCTGGATTTTATCCGGAGGGTAAAGGACCTGGGGGTGGTTATAGCCCTTGGACACCATAACGCCAACCCATCCACCATTGCCCGGGCGGTGGATGCCGGAGCATCCATAAGTACCCATCTGGGAAATGGTTGTGCGAACCAAATTGACCGGCACCAAAATCCGATCTGGCCCCAGCTGGCCGAGGACCGGCTCATGGCCAGTATCATCGCAGACGGAGCCCATTTGACCCGGGAAGAAGTGAAGGTCTTTTATAAAGCCAAGGGCGCCCAGAGGCTCGTGTTGATTTCGGATATGACGAAACTGGCCGGAAGGCCGGAAGGAGCCTACTGGTGGGATCATAAAAAGGTGGTGCTTCAATCGGGAAGGATCAGTTATCCGGACCAGGGGGTATTGGCAGGCTCCGCCATGCCCCTAAGGAAAGGTTTGGAGAACATCATGGAGTTTACCGGATGCAGCCTGGCCGAAGCCCTTGAAATGGCTTCGGAAAATCCGAATCGCCTTCTCGGACAATGCCATCCCGAAATGCTGGCGGTCGGAAATCCGGCTCATATCATCCAGTTCAGATTCCGGGAAGGGAAAATTTCGATCCTGAAAACCTGGATCGGGGGGCGGCTGGTGTTTGAAGGACCCGACCCGGGTGATGAAACCAGCCCTACCTAGGAATTGATCATTCAGCAAATCAGACTACCGTACAAATCATGCTGCAAAACCTTACCAATTGCCCCGGATCGAGGTTTCAAAAAGGGATTTCCTGCCGGTGATATAAAGGGTTTGGCCGTCCTTTCCCCCGATTACCAGGGTGGAGGGTCGCTCGGGGGTGTGGATCAGACCGATCTGTTTTCCTTCCGGGCTAAAGACCCAGACTTCCCCGTCTGCAATATATACCCTGCCCCGGGAATCCGAAACCGAACAAAACTCCCCGTTTTCAGCAAAATACTGGAGATCCGAAGCATACCCCAGGGAATCCACTGCAACCCGGACCGTTCTTTTGTTATACTCATCCGAAAGGTAGGTGGGCCTTCCCGGGAAGCCTTCGGCAAGTGCCGCTGCCCGGGCCAGGTCATAAACCACCGGGATAATGGTCGCTCCGTCCGGTGCAACGAAACATTCCCTGGGCCGGGCTACGGCGAGGGTATTGAAATCGTGGAAATCCCTCCACCGGTTTGCCGGATAAAGGGCCTTATAGACCGGGTGGATGCTGCCCATGGGTACGGTATCCAGCAAATGGATGGTTTCGTCGGGGTTTTCAGGGTCTATCGAATACACCCAGGTGGCAAATCCCGAATTACCCCAGCCGCTGAAGGAAGTGCCCGCGGCGTCCGGGGGATTGGTAAAGATTTCGGGCTTTCCGTTCCGCATATAGCCCGGTTTGGGGGTATATTTAAAGACCACCAAAAGATGATCCTCCCGGTCGCAGGAAAGGGAAAGTGGCTCCCAGGGGTAGTCCGCGACCAGGCTCATGGACCTTTTCTCCGGGGACCATTGATAAATTCGTTTCATCCGCGAATCGCAGAAATATATGTTGCCCTTGCTGTCCTTGCAGATTCCTTCGGGAAATTCAAAGCCGGTGGAGATTTGGGTTACTTTTCCTAAAGAGGTATCCGGAATTTCAGCTTTCGGCGATTCCGGACCAATATACAGCCGCGTGAATTCCCAGGGCCTGACTTCCCGGTTGGTATTGACATCATAAAACGGGACATCGGTCGTATACTTGATCTGGCTGTAGTTATGGACATTGAGGAATTCCAGGTCGCTGGATCCCCAGTTGCGGATGGAATAGGGGTAAGGCCGGGTGATCCGGATCACCCGGAACATATAGAGGTTCCCAAATTCCAGGTGGCTGCAATTTTCCAGCTCCATAGGTTGGCATTCGGAACTCTCCCTGCTTTCTTCTTCCAGTTGGAGTGCGTCAATGGTCCAGTTGGACACCTGGTTGAACCGGATTTCATTACGGACATGATGTTCCACTGAAAGGGCATAAATATG
>DATKSX010000071.1:0-7825 GCA_035531415.1 Chitinophagaceae bacterium | reverse complement strand
TATTCAATCCACAGTAACTGCCGGGTGACCCCTGTTTTGTGCAGGACATCTTTAACGTATTCGAAGTGCTTTACGATGTCCTCAAAACGTTTACCGGCGGTGAGCGCAGTGTCGTTGTTGTAGATGATCCGGGCAAGTTAGATCAGGCAATGAGCAATCTTAGCAGATTAGACACTTTGTATGAGCAGGGAACTGTTGCACTAAAACGGCAGATCATTGGTTCAATATATCCCGAAAAACTCACTTTTGATGGAAATCAATATCGAACCAATAGGCTAAACGAAGCCGTTCGGCTGATATACACAATGGACAAGGGTTTTAGTGAAATAAAAAACCGGAAAAGCAACAAAAAAATGTGCTTCTCCGGTAAAGTACCCCTTTCCGGGTTGAAACCGGACTCACCGGTTTTCCCGGCGGTAGCCACGCCCTGACCCGGGCATGAAACCCCCGGCACTTCCCTGTTCGGCAATACCCGCTCTTTTTCCATGATGCCTTTTCTGCAGATTGCCGGCCGGCGATCCTCCGATGCAAATCCTTTTCTGACCCGGATTCCTTCCTTCATTCCCGCGTGAACACGTAAGCAGAATTATCGACCTCATTGTAAACGGTAACGGTAATCGCTTTTACTTTTCCTTCCTCCACCGAGAAGGGCAATCGCTTGACTCCCATTTCAGGATCGGAATAGACGCAAAGGAACCCGTTGCCCCCCAGGGGCAGCAACCTTCCGATGAGCTGGGGATGGTGGGAGAAATGAATCTGCAGGCTGTCGGATTTAAGGGTAATGCTGATTTCCCCGTAAGACGGGTTGATGTAAGTTCCGGTGTAACCAGAGAGGGAAAGGGCGGTGGATGGATGGGAGGAGACGGTGTCCATCTCCCGGTTATACCAATTGCGATCCTCCAGGAGGGCCTTCCTGGACCGTGCAAGAAAATAGTCCGAATAATCCCGGTAGGGCAAATGAAGGAAGGCATCCAGGATCTCCATTTTCAGGGCCTGGAAAAGCTGGTTCTGGTCGCTGTTGGTCAGCACGACGATCCCCAGACTGTCTGAAGGCACCAGGGTCACCGAGGACAGGAACCCATTCACCCCTCCGGTATGGTATACCAGCTCCCTGCCCGCGTATTCATCCAGGAACCACCCCGATCCATAGAGCGTATAGTATCCCTGGTTGAAGGGATAATGACTGTGGCCGACGATGGTCTGGGGTTCCCGGATGCTCCTGACTGCAGATTGGGGAATAACCTGAGTCCCTCCGTATTTTCCATTGGCCAGCTGAAAGAGCACCCAGTGGCTCATGTCCCGGACGGAGGAGCTGATGCTCCCCGCCGGGGCCAGATCATCGATCTGGTTATAGGCTACCGGGATCAGGCGGTCCTCGGGATCAAAGCTGTAGGGAAGTGCCGCATTGGAGGCGGAGGGCAGCATGCTGGAAAGGGTGAGGGTACGGTCCATATGAAGGGGGTCGAGGATCAGGTCCTGCACTTCCTGCTCCCAGGTCTTTCCCGTGATCCGGGGCACCAGCTGTCCCGCCACCACGAAGGCGGCGTTGCAATACCCGTACCGGGTCCGGAAAGGATAGGCCGGCTTCAGGGTGCCGAGGTGCCGGATCACTTCCTCCCGGGTCAAATCGGAGGTCCAATACATGAAATCTCCCTGGAAGGTCTCCATCCCCAGGTGGTGTCCCAGCAGGTCCCGGACCCGCGCATCGGCGGTGGTGACCGAATCCTGCATCCGGAATTCCGGCATCCACCGGGTGACCTTATCCTCCATGGAAAATTTCCCCTGCCCTGCAAGATCCGCCAGCACGGTGGCCGTGAATGCCTTGGTGTTGGAGCCGATCATAAAAAGGGTGTTGGAGTCCACCAGGGTTCGGTCCTTCAGGGACCGGTACCCATATCCTTTCAGAAGGACCACTTTTCCCTTCCATACGATGGCCACCGCGAGACCGGGCAGTTTCCAGGCGGCCAGTCCGCGCCGCACATAGGTATCCAGGCTATCCCGGACAAAGTAAGGCAGCATCGAATCCTGTGCCTGAGCCTGGAAGGCCAGGCAGCAGGAAAGGCCCGCCAGGGCAATTGCTTTTTTCATGGGCATCCGTTTGAATTTGATCCTCCTCAGGGTTCTCCGATTTCCCGGGACCGGGAAACCAGGTCCTCCGGAATTTGTTTTTTGGGATCCAGGCCCAGGGCCTTCATCTGTTCGGCCCTCTGGACCAGGTTTCCTTTGCCTTCGCTCAGCTTGTTCATGGCGTCGCGGTAGTGCTCCCCGGCCTGGTCCAGATCGCTGCCAATGGCTTTGAGGTCTTCAGCAAACCCTACGAACTTTTCATAGAGCCGGGAACCCTGCTGGACGATCTCTTGCGCATGCCTGTTCTGGCTGTCCAGCCTCCACATGGAATGGATCAGGCGCAGGGTCGCCAGCAGGTTGAACACGCTGACCAGGATGATGTTTTTCCGGAAGGCATAATCATAAAGGCCCTGGTCCTGCTGGATCGCGAGGCTATAGGCGGGCTCCAGGGGGATGAACAGCAGTACGAAATCGGGAGATGAGGTGGGATAAAGATCCGGGTAATCCTTTGCAGACAATCCGCTGATATGCTGGCGTACAGACTCCAGGTGGTCTTTCAGGGCCTGCAGCCGGGCGCTTTCGGTAGTCGCGCTGCAGTACTGCTCGAAGGCGGTCAGGGAAACCTTGCTGTCGATGATCAGTTTCCTGGAATCGGGCAATAAAAGGATCACGTCCGGCCTTTTGCGGTTGCCTTCTTCGTCTTTTGAGGACTGCTGGACCTGGTAATGGACCTCCCGGACCAGGCCGGAAAGTTCCAGCACGCGCTCCAGGATCATCTCCCCCCAGTTGCCCTGAGTCCGGGTATCTGTTTTCAGTGCCCTGGTGAGGTTGGCCGCCTCCTGGCCGAGTACCTGATTCAGGTCGGCAAGTTTTTTCACTTCCTGCTGCAGGGAGAAGCGTTCCCTGGATTCGGAATGGTAGGCTTCCTCCACCTTTTTTTCGAAATCTTTAATCCGTTCCTGCAGGGGTTTGAGGAGCTGGTCGAGATTTTCCTGGTTCTGCCTCGTGAACTTTTCGGATTTCTGTTCGAAGATCCGGTTGGCCAGCTGCTCAAATTCCAGACGGAAATGTTCCTGGATTTTTTGGATCTCCTGCTGCCTTCCGTCCAGCTGCGCAACCAGGGCTTCCTCGCGGGAGCCGGCACGGGCTAGGCTGGAACTCAGCTCCAGGATCTCGGCCTGCTTCACCGCAAGCCGGGCCTGGGCCTGCTCCAGGAGCTTTTCCCGGTCGGCAAGCAGCCGGCTGGCGATCACCTGATCCCCGGAGACCCTGCGAAAGGACCCGGCATCCGAACGGACCCGCATACCCAGCCCAATGCAACCCGCGAGCAGCAGAACGGAAAGAAGGATTAAAAAAGTCATGAGACCAGGGCCGTTGGATCGGTTCTTTAAAGGTAATCAGAGACGGGGCAACCCTCCCTTGCGGGGGACCCTCCCGGGTTCTTCCAAAATCATTCCTCGTAATAGACCCTTTTGACCCGCTGGGATATGCCGGTTAGCAGCTCGTATGGAATGGTTCCGGCCCAATCGGCCAGTTGGGTAAGGGGCAGGTGCTCACCGAACACCAGCACTTCGTCGCCTTCCTTCACTTCGCCGATATCGGTGACATCCAGCATGGTCATGTCCATGCAGACCTGGCCGACGACGGGGGCGGGCGCGCCCTGAACCAGCATATGACCTGTGCCATTGCCCAGTCTCCTGGAATATCCGTCAGCATATCCAATACCCACCGTGGCGATCCGGGAATCCCTTTGGAGTTTCGCCTGCCGGCCATATCCCACCGTTTCGCCTGCCGCTACCATTTTGACCTGGGCCACGGTGGTCTTCAGGGTGCTCACATTGCGGAGCTTGTCCTGCATGATCCGCGCATGGTCAATCCCGTAAATGCCGATCCCCAGCCGGACCATGTCCAGCAGCAGGTCCGGATACCTTTCCATGGCTGATGTGTTGGAAATATGGCGGATCGGGGAGTAGCCGATCCCCTGGGCCAGCATATGGCTCATCTGGAGAAACAGGTTGCCCTGCTGGGCGGTGAAGCCGTCCTGCTCCGGGTCTTCCGCTGCGGCCAGGTGGCTGAACACAGAAGCCACCCGGACCTGGGGAGCTTCCTGGAGCATCGCTGAAAGCGCGGAGATTTCAGAGGGGTCGAAGCCGAGCCGGTGCATGCCCGTGTCCAGCTTCAGGTGTACCGGAAAACCGGTCTCCCCTGATTTTTTCATTTCGTTGAGGAACCGGGCCAGCTGATTCAGGGAATAGATCTCCGGTTCCAGTTTCCAGCTGATGATGGCCCCGAATGCTTCCTGCTCCGCATTCATGATCATGATGGGCAGCGTGATGCCCGCCTTGCGAAGCTCCACCCCTTCGTCGGCATAAGCCACCGCTAGGTAATCGACCCCCTGGAACTGCAGGAGGTTGGCGATCTCGAAGCTCCCGATCCCATAGGAAAAGGCCTTGACCATCACCATGATCTTGGTGAAAGGTTTCAGCAGCATCCGGTACTGGATCAGGTTGTCTGTGATTGCGGTGAGGTTGATTTCCAGAACCGTCTGGTGGGCTTTCTGTTCCAGCAGCCTGCTGATGCGTTCGAACTCAAATACCCGCGCTCCTTTAAGCAGGATGGTCTCTTCATGGAACAGATCGGGAGAAAAACGGCTGATGAAATCCATGGTGCCGGGATAGAAGCTGGCCTGGGTGTTGCCGATATTTTCAAATAACGCTTTCTGGGCGCTGATGGCTGGCCCGATCCCCACCAGCCTGTGGACCTTTTTTTTCTGCAGCAGGTCGGCAACCTCCCCATAAAGCTCGGCGTCCGGCTTACCGCTCTGCAGGATATCACTCAGGATCAGGGTTCTGGAAGGATGCTGCTTTTGCTGCTGCAGAAAATCCAGCGCGATGGTGAGCGATCCCAGGTCGGAATTATAGCTGTCGTTGATCAGGGAGCAATGGTTGATGGCCGCCTTGAGCTCCAGCCTCATGGCCACCCTCCCAAGCTTTTCCATCCTGGAAGCGATTATTGAAGGGCTGATGCCGAGGTAGAGCATGAGGCACCAGCAATGGATCGCGTTTTCAATGGACCCGTCATCCAAAAAGGGGATCCTGATCTCCAGGTACTCCTTCCGGTAGGTAGCTGCGATCCGGGTATGACCTGCCGCTTTCTCCACCGTTTGGACTGTGAGATCGGCCGCGGTCTTGGCCGACCAGCTCAGCAGCTGGAGGGAATCGGGATTCCCCGGATTGCGGATCTGGTTATGGAATTGCAGCACACATTCGTTCAGCTCCGAATGGTCCCTGCAATAAATAAGGACCCTGGAATGGGTGAACAGGAAGAGCTTTTCATTGATCTTCTGGCGGATGTTCAGGAACCCCTCGTCATGAGCCTGTCCGATGTTGGTAAATATGCCGATATCCGGCCGGATGATTTTTTCCAGGTTGACCATTTCCCCCGGCTGGGAAATACCCGCCTCAAAGATGGCCAGGGTATGGGAGGGACTGAGGAGCCAGACGGAAAGCGGGACTCCGATCTGGGAATTATAGCTTTTCGGGCTCCGCACAATATTGTAATCTTCCTGCAGGAGCTGGAACAGCCATTCCTTTACCACGGTTTTTCCATTGCTCCCGGTAATTCCGATCACCGGGATCTTGAACTGCTGTCTGTGGCTGGCGGTGAGCAGGTGAAGGGCCTGCATGGTATCCCGCACCAGAATGAAATTCGCCAGAGGAAAATCCTCCGGTGCCAGGGGTTGGCTCACGATGAAGTTCCGCACCCCCCTGCGGTAGAGGTCGGGAATATACTGGTGCCCATCCCTCCGGTCGGTAACCAGGGCAATGAAAATGGAGCTGGCCGGATAGGTCAGCTTGCGGCTGTCCAGCAGCAGGTATGCCACCGGATCGCCGGAGACCTGCTGGAGGATTTTGCCGCGGACAAACTGCCCGATCTGGTCTATCGTATAGCTCATGTAAAAGGAACCTCCCCGAATTTCGGAAATTTCCGGCTACCCCGGGAGTCTTGTTCTGCGGGCGAAACGGTACCTGCGGATGGCTTGCAGGAACAGGGCCATGAACAGGACCGCCAGGATGGGCACGACCAGGTTGATCATCTGCCACCGGAGTTTTTCGCTGGTCACCCGGGTATGGTCCAGCAATCTCAGCCTGAAATCCTTGGATCGCGCCGCCAGGATCGCGGTATTGCCCGCAAGATATTCCAGACAGTTGGCAAAAAACTCCCGGTTCGCGAATTGATAATGGGTATAGGGGTTCATCCCCATGGGAAGGCTTCCTTCCTTCTGGGTGACTGCGTTGGTGATCAGGCTGGCGCTGGAGGCCACGATCATCTGGGTTTCCGGGCTTTCGGAACGAAAAGGTGCAGGGAGCGTGGAATCCAGCGCAAGGATGGTCTGCGGACTGAAGCGGTCCCGGTATGGGGAGCTGAACCGTCCCTCCAGCAGGACGGCAACCGCAATCCCATGCCGGCCAAAATCCTGGGGACGGGGAGCCAGCTTCACGCTTTCCCAGGATACCCGGGAAGGGGTGCCCAGAGACCTGCTGTAGGCAGAGGTGGCCAGCAGGATGGTCTTGCGGATCCCCGGGGCCGCAATGGTGTCCAGGGAACTCAGGAACTCGCATCGAACGGGGTCGAGGTTCTTCACGATGGGATGATCACCAGCAGGATAAAGGAGCGGAAAATAGGGCCACCGGACCATCTGGATCTGGGGCTTTCCGCCCTGGGATCCCACCGTGAGCGGGATCACATCGCACTGCAGATCCTGGAGCAGGTCGGGATTGATCCGGACTCCATAGGTGAACAGGAGGTCTTCCAGGTTAAGCCCCTTGTCGAATGCGATGAAGCTGTTTTTGTCCCTCAGGCTGTCCATGGAGGCATTGACCTGGTTGAGGAACCACAGGATCTTTCCTCCATGCATCACGTATTGATCAATCCTGATTTTTTCGGAATCGGAAAATCGGATTTGGGGTCCCAGGAAAAGAACCGCACTGAACTGGGGCGGGATATAGGGATCCCCGGAAAGGTCAATGGTGTCCAGCTGGTAGTTCTGCTGGATGATGGTAAGGGCATCCAATACCTCGGGACCCAGGGGCTCCCCATTGCCCAGCATGTAACCGATGCGGGGCCGATGTTGCTCTTCCAGGGTGTAGATCGCATGGGCAAAACGGTATTCCAGCAGGGCTCCCGCAGTGTTCAGGGCCTCCATGGGATTGAGGGCTCCCCCGGCCTGGAGCAGGTCGACCGGAACCTCCCGGCCCTGGTCATAGACGAGCGCTCCCGGGAAGATCAGGTGCTCGGAATATCCTTCACTGGCCTCCAGCTGCACCTGCAGGTTATAGGGCTGCAGGCCATGGGTGACCAGGCTGTCATAGACCTGTGTCCTGGAAGAATCGGGCAGGCCTTCCCCGGGTTCAATGAAATCATAATCCAGATGGGTGCCTGCAAATTGGCGGAACTCTTCCAGGAGTTCCCGGGTGGAAATGCTGAGCTGTTTGAACCCGGGAGGGAATTTCCCTTTCAGAAACACGCGGATATGGACCACACCATGCAGGTGGCGCAGAAGGTCCCGGGTCCCCGGAGAAAGCGTGAACCTTTTTTCGGCGGTCAGGTCCATCCGGGCATGGAAACCGGAGCCCAGTATATTGAGACCTACCAGCGCTGCCAGCAGCAGAAGGAAGCGGAGGCCTCTGTTTGTTTCCTGGCGGCGGGTCTGGTTCATGGCTGGTTCTTCTTATGCAGCAGGTTGAGCCGGGTGCCC
>DATKSX010000070.1:0-4890 GCA_035531415.1 Chitinophagaceae bacterium | reverse complement strand
GAAGCCGGAATTATACCATGGGGGCATTGCAATTCATATGGAAGTGGTCAGCGGGATCGATGACCGCTTCGATACCGCTGCCTTAATATCCCACAACCCTGGGATCAGCATCTTCGCGGACTCCCTGACCCCCTACCAGCTCGATCATATCCCCACCTGCGGCATCTTCGCCGTAAAGGTTCATGCGAATTCCTGGGCCCGGTTCCAGGCAGCCGAAAAGGAGATGTTCTTCTTTGAATTTCCAAAAATGGAATCCTGATCAGCCCTTCAGGATCTTATTGTAAGAGGCGGTGATCCCCTTGATCAGGGAGGAGCTGAATCCCTGGTGTTCCATTTCATTGAGGCCCGCGATGGTGCAACCCTTGGGGGTGGTCACTTTGTCGATTTCCTGTTCCGGATGGCGGTTCCCCCGGATCAACAGTTCCGCGGCGCCTTTCGCGGTCTGGGCCGCGATCAGGCTCGCCGTCTTGGCATCAAAGCCGATTTCAATTCCTCCCTGGATATTGGCCCGGATAAACCGGAGGGCATAAGCGATCCCGCAGGCCCCCAGAACAGTGGCGGCATCCATCAGCTTTTCGTCGATCGGTACCGCGACCCCGAGCTGGCTGAACAGCCCGGTGACCCATTTCACCTGCGACTCGGAGGCTCCGCTGTGACAGATGCAGGTCACTGATTCCCGGAGCGCGATGGCCGTATTGGGCATGGCCCGGAAGACCGGTATTTTGGGTCCGGTGACGGAGACGATATTTTCCATAAACAGTCCCGTCACCACGCTGATCAGCAGGTGACGCTCCGGGTCCAGGTCCGGCCGGATCTCCTCGAGTACTTCCAGGGCATTATAAGGTTTCAGGGAGATGATGACCACCCCGGATTGCCTGACGGCCTCCCGGTTATCGGATCCCACACGGACTCCCTGGTCCCTGAATTCCGCAAGGAGATCCGGGTTGCGCCGCGTAATCCAAAGTGCTGAGGGTTCGGAGAAGCCGCAATGGATCAGACCGGCAGCAATGGAAGCGCCCAGGTTTCCTCCGCCGATAATGGCGATCCTTTTTAAATCCTGCATGGAATTTCAGGTTTTGAATGGGTTATTCTAATTCGGGTTGGTCCGGGAGGATTTTTGCCCTTTAATTTTTTTTGAATTTACATCAGGCGGGTTCGGGGACCGGCCTGCTTTCATTGGGAGCAAAAACATGACCCCGGTAATGAAAGGAAGCTTCCTCCAGGAGTTCCAGGATGCCGGAAAGGCTCATGGCGGTCACCAGCCGGGTCCGCCATTCCCTGATCCCCGGCAGGCCCCTGAGGTAGTTGCCATAGTGCCTGCGCATTTCCAGGATGCCCAGGGTCTCCCCCTTCCAATCCACGGAACGCAGCAAATGGGTCCGGCATACCGAGATCCTTTCTTCAACAGAAGGCGGGGGAAGTAGGCAACCCGTTTCCACGTAATGGCGGATCTCCCTGAAGATCCAGGGATAGCCGATCGCAGAACGGCCCAGCATGATCCCATCCACTCCGTAAGTCCTCTTCCATTCGGCGGCCTGAACCGGATGGGTCACGTCGCCGTTTCCGAAAATGGGGATATGCATCCTCGGGTTTTCTTTTACCCGGGCGATCAGGGTCCAATCGGCCTCTCCCCGGTACATCTGGGTCCGGGTCCGGCCATGAATGGAAAGGGCCTGGATGCCGGAATCCTGAAGCCTTTCTGCCACCTCCACGATATTCTTCGAGTTCTCATCCCAGCCCAGGCGGGTTTTTACGGTCACCGGAAGCTGGGTAGCCTTCACCACGGCGCTGGTCAGCCGAACCATTTTGGGAACATCTTTCAGGATGGCCGCGCCGGCTCCTTTACAGGTTACTTTTTTCACCGGGCATCCGTAATTAATGTCCACCAGGTCAGGGGATACGGCGTCCACGATGCGGGCGGCCATGGCCATGGCCTCCTCATCGCCTCCGAAAATCTGGATCCCTACAGGCCTTTCCTGATCGAAGATGTCTAGTTTTTTTCTACTCTTGATGGCATCCCGGATCAGCCCCTCGCTGGAGATGAATTCCGTATAAAGCAGGTCGGCCCCGTATTCCTTGCATACAGAACGGAACGGCGGATCGCTCACATCCTCCATGGGTGCCAGGAGCAACGGAAAATCATTGAGTTGTATGGGACCGATCGGGACCATGGTACCGCTTGAGATTAAAAATCCTGCAGGCCGGGGCCATTGCAGGAACCTTTCCCGTTACCTGGAAATTACCAGGGCTTTTGCATTGCGGGAGGGTGTAAATTTAGGAAATTTAAGCCAAGGCCCTTATGACCGGATACCTTAAGA
The DNA here is from genome assembly GCA_035531415.1 of Chitinophagaceae bacterium. Classification (GTDB taxonomy): domain Bacteria; phylum Bacteroidota; class Bacteroidia; order Chitinophagales; family Chitinophagaceae; genus JANWKA01. The sequence continues at coordinate 2,572 of DATKSX010000070.1, read as the reverse complement.
ACTATTCCCCCGCGCTCCAACTGGTGATTTTTATCGGGCTGGCACTTGCCTTCTATCTGGTTACCTTTTTGTTTATGGCAGCTGTGCTGCCCCATCTTACCGGACTTTCCCTATTCGATATCCTCAATGGAAACCTCTCCGATCCGAAAGTGCTGTCCGCGCTGAAGATCACCCAACTGACCAGCACCGTGATTTCCTTCCTGATGCCGGCCATGATCTTCTGCTACCTGCTTTCCCCAAGGCCTTTTTATTATATCGGGATGTCGGGTAAGCTGAGCGGCTGGTCCATACTGATGACCCTGCTGATCATGGGCTGCTGCCTTCCCCTGGTGGGATGGCTCGGGGATTGGAACAGTCATCTTCATTTGACCCCCGGGGTAGACAAGACGATCCATGCCCTGGAAAGCGAAGCCGATGCCATGACCAAGGCCATCCTGAAGATGCCTTCCTTCGGCTCCTTCCTGTACAGCCTTTTCATCATCGCCCTGGTGCCCGCCATAGCCGAAGAACTCTTCTTCAGGGGCGTTTTGCAACGGCTCCTGGTTCAGGCAACCTGCCGGATCTGGCTCGGGGTTTTACTGGCCTCCTTTTTCTTCAGTTTCTGGCATTTTGAATTCCTGGGCTTCGTGCCCAGGATGATGCTCGGAGCGATCATCGGCCTGATCTATGCTTACAGCGGGAATCTCTGGCTCGCTATCCTGGCTCATTTTCTCAATAACGGGGTCCAGGTGCTGCTGGTTTACCTCTATCAACTGAAATGGATCTCGACGGACATCACCAAGGACACCCCGACCCCCTGGGGATCCGCTTTGATCAGCCTGGTTCTCGTGATCCTTCTTTTTCTGGCCTTCCGCCCCCTGACGGCGGGAAAAAGAGCGGAATTCGAGCGCAGCCTCACGGCGCTTTAGCGGTTATTTCAGGGGAAATTGCTTCAGGTAAGGGACAAACTGGCTCACTTTTTTAACATCTTCATGGCGGAACAGAAATGGGGTAACATCACGAGCCATTTTCTCCATATCGATCGTATTACACTTTTCCAGAATTGCTGTTTTCAGTACGTCAGGGTGGGTTATACCCAGTTTCATGTCCAGAAAGCCATAGTCGGGGCGATCTGTGAGAGAAAGTAGAAAAACGAGATCGAAGAAATCCCTTCCCTGACTCCGTTTCCTGTTCAGGACAGCATAAAATTTCTGCGCGAGGAGGAGTTCTTTTGGAGTGACTAATATTTGGGTAAATATATCAAAACGGTTCAGGAGGAACCGATCTGGCTTGAATGGGAAGTTTTGAGGTTGGGTATCCAGCTGGATCAGGATTTTTTCCTCCATATGCCCGGATAAGCCCTCACGATATAAAATTTCCGGGAATCGGATATGACAATGGTAGGCTCCCTTTAGGACCGTTTTCATTTCCACTGAGTAGCCTTCCCGGCTTAATTCTTTCTCTATCCGGGAACCAACCTGCTCAAATGACTTTTCTTCCAGTTGAAAATTATCAAAATCCAGGTCTTCTGAAAATCGATTATTGCCATGAACAATCCTCAGGCATGTTCCCCCCAGGAAAGAAAATTTTGACGCATACTCACTTTCAAAAAGGATCTGGAGGATTTTGCATTGGAGGTATTCTCTTAACAGAAACCTTTTATGGCGGCGCAAAGGTTCCGGATAGAATTTTTCAATTTCCTGGAGTTCAAGCATTGGAGATGAATTTTTTCAAAAGATTTACGCGCCTTTTCAAGGCAGGACTATCCATTAATCCCGTGAACCGGTCTAGCTTCTCCACATCCAGTCTGGATTCCAGTTCAATCCTGTTCCATCTCAGGGCGAGCAGGTCATCCATGGATCGAACCCCCGGATTCAGGTACAAATAATCCAGCAAGGCTTTTTCCATCCCGGCAATGAGGACCGGGAAACCTTCGAGGACCAATACCTCATATCCAAAATAGAAAGCAGGCCTGATGGTTTTATAATTAAATTGACCCAGGTCGGTAAAATAGGAAATGGTCCTTCGGGTACTGACGGATTGAGGAGCGAACACCGCTTCCGGAATTAGACTATAATAGGAGAGAGCGGATTCCAGAGAAATATAGGATGGTCTGTGCAAACAATTGGCTATCCGGAAAAGGAGGTGCCCGGTAACCTGAACCTCTGAAAATAGATACCACTTATTGATCAGTTTCCGGATCAATCCCCTTTTTTGCCATTCTACCAGCCTTTTGGTGTCAAAATCCGGAAATACCATTTTGATGTCGATCAGGGAGATCAACTGCATCGGTCGTAATGCCTTCTCAAACTCAAAATATGATATTCTATTTCTTATAATTGCTATTTTTAGCAAAAATATGAAATAAAAATTAAATTCCCTTCCATTTTGTTCTCCATTTCCTCCTCAGGCAGAGGATCCTCCGGGGTCGGATTTTCTATTCTTTGCGGGCATTTTTCCTGAAACTTACACGGTATGCATGGATGGCCCCCATTGAAATTATTCAGTCCCGTCCAACGCCTCCGGGAAAGGAAAGGTTTTACAATTCACCCCACAGCCATTCCCCGTTGCAGGCCGGAGGTTAAAAATATTC
>DATKSX010000069.1:0-3443 GCA_035531415.1 Chitinophagaceae bacterium | reverse complement strand
TGAAAAGATCTTTTCAATTATGAGAAGACTGGTTATCAAAAAGGATGATTTCTTATGGGATATTTAAAGAGGATTTAAAAAGATTGAGCGCATTTTCGCTGGTAAGGGCCGCGACCTCCCCCGATTCCACATGCCTGATCGAGGCTATTTTTTCGCATATCAGGGAAAGATAGCTGGATTCATTCCTTTTTCCCCGGTGAGGTACCGGGGCCAGATAGGGCGCATCGGTTTCCAGAACGATGTGGTCCAGGGGAATATCTGCCAATACTTTATCCAGTCCGGAATTTTTAAAGGTAATCACCCCCCCGATCCCGAGGAAAAACCCAAGACCCATGACCTGGCGGGCTTCCTCCGGAGTTCCCGAAAAACAATGGAAGACTCCGCGGAGGGTGCCATCCTGCTTTTTACCAACCAAACGGATGCAATCCGGGGTGGCCTCCCGGCTGTGGATGCTGACGGGGATGCCGAATTTCATGGCCCAATCGATCTGGATTTCAAAGGCCCGGATTTGTTGGTCCCGGTAGGTCAGGTCCCAGTGATAATCCAGCCCGATTTCTCCGATTCCGTAAAAAGGCCTTTTTCCCAACCAATCTTCCACGAATTCCAGGGTATGATCCGGGTTATCACCCACAGAACAGGGATGGAGGCCGATCATGGGATGGCAACGGTCCGGGTAATGGTTTTCCAGCTCCAGCATGGATCCGACCGTGGTGTCATCGATATTGGGCATGAAAATATGTTCCACCCCTGAAGCCATTGCCCTGTCCATTACCTGTTCCAGGTCGCCGGCGAAATCCGGGAGGTAAAGGTGGGCGTGGGAATCTGCCAGCATATTCAGGGAAATTGTTTTTTGGTGGCCCCGGTAAGGGAAAATCTCAGGATCTCAGTCGGCCTTTTTTATGGCCTTTACGGTAAGCAGAAGCTGATAATCCTCATCCTGGTGGTCCAATTCATCGAGGGTCATTTCTTCCACGGCGATCCCTTCCAGGAACGCGATCGCAGAAAGAACATTCCCGTGGCTTTGGACCACCACCCGGTCCTCCCCGAATTGCGCGGAAAACAGCTTTTGGGCGGATTTGGTGGTGAACCTCCAGAAATCTCCCCAACGATCCATATCATAACGGGAGATCTGGGAGATTCCGGCCATAGTGGCTAACAAAACCCCTCCGGGTTTGAGCAGGCGCCATGCACCCCTGACTGCCGGTTCCAGATCGTAAATGAAATTAAAGGTCTGGGTGCAAATGAAGCAATCGGCAAGTGCTGCCGGCAGGGTGTCGGGACGGGTGAGGTCCCCGACCAGGGTCACCCCTTTGCCGCTCCGGGTATGCAAAACCTCAAACCGGTTCACGCCCTGTCCGAACTTCCTGGAATAGGTGCTTTCCGCGATCTCCAGCACGGTTCCCTGAATATGCCCGGATTCCTTTTTCAGGAAGTTTTCGATATAATACCGGTCAATGGGAGTTCCCCGGTCCAGGCCGAAGGTTCTTGAAACCGGGTGGACCTTCCTGAGATCCAGCCAATTTGGCCTGGAGGATTTCCTTTTAAAATACCGTAAAACGTCCTTTGCTTTCAACCAGGGGAATTTCCACTAAAGATAGGATTATAGGGAAAAACAGGAACCGGTCCCGGAGGCTGCGGGGTCTGGGCGGATCCCGATCCGCCCGGCCTTTTAGGATATGACCCCGAAGGAATAACCCCGGGAGGAAAAATGATCCAGGACGCCGGGTAAGGCATAACTCATCCGCTCCTTTGCCTTATCGCTGTCGTGAAAAACCACGATGGACCCTGGTGAGGCATATCGGACCACATTTTCCAGGCATTTCTTACCCGTGATTCCACGGTCAAAGTCCGCACTCAGGACATCCCACATGATGATCCTGAAGGCCTGACCCCCGGAATCCTTTTTCCCGGAAAGGGCCCTGATCTGGCTCCGGCTGATCCTTCCATAGGGGGGGCGGAAAAGGTTGGAGGAGATCCGATTTCCCGCCTGGCGGATATCCTCCAGATAGGATTTGGTCCCGGTCTTCCACCCGTTGAGGTGGTGCTGGGTGTGGTTTCCCACCCGGTGGCCTTGCTCCAGGATTCGGCTGTATAATTCAGGCCACAAATCCACATTCTTGCCCAGGCAAAAAAAAGTAGCCCGGGCCCCGTATTTGCTGAGTTGTTGCAGGATGAAGGGGGTGGTCCCTGGGTTGGGGCCATCATCGAAACTGATATAGATCGCCGCGTTTTCCTTCGGACCCTGCCAGACACAACCCGGGTACATCCATCGGACCACTCTGGGGGTTTTAAGAAAATATGTTTTCATCCGGAAAGGGCTAACGCAATCAAGTGCGGGAATTTCCAGCTCATTGGTGGACCGGCCGGTGCATGGCCGATTTGAAAAACTCCCCTGCCCCAGTCAGATCGAAGTTCCAGGACTTCAGGAGGGGAGGCCCCCATTCCGGATCGAAGACCCAGGCCACCCAGCTGATATGCCTGCTTTCCAGGTATTGGGTGATCCTGTTGCCGTAATCATCCACCCCGGCCGGGTTGGCCTGGGATGCCCCAAAACCGATTTCGGTAGCGATAACCGGCCAGGTACCCGCCGCGAACCCGAAATCCTCCTCCCATTTGGGCTCCCAGGGCTGGGTCCGCTTGTTGGGATAGGGATGGGTGACATACCCGATATTTTCTGCCTGGATGGGGGCCTCTCGGAGGGGGGTCAGGTCATAGGCCCAGTCAAAGCCGGCAACCAGGGGAATCACCTGGAGGTCGTAGGACCGGATCAGCCCGATCATGTTCTCGTTGATCTTTTTCCAGGCGTCCCAGCTCACGTTGCCCAGCTGACCCCGGTAAGAAGTGGGCTCATTGAACAGCTCGAAAAATGCCACCGTGTTATACCCGTTGAAATGCCGGGCCATGGAACGCCAGAATTCATAGGTCTCCCGCAGGGTAGTGTTGTACATGGGGTCCTGGAACAGCTCCATCTCCAGGTTGCCGATGGAATGCCAGTCGATATCCACATACATGCCCAGAGCGGTGCACCAGGCTGCCGCGGAATCCAGCATCGGAATATACTCCTCCGGAGTCCGCTGCCTCCAGGCGATGGGATGGACCGGTATCCGGACCAGGTTGGCCCCCATTTGCCTGACCTGTTCAAACAGCTGCTTGTTCCAATGACCCTCATGGGAGATCTTGTCCGGATCGGCGATGGAAACCCCCCGGAAGAGCAGGGTATCCCCCCTGCTGTCCACGAACCGGTTACCCGCTACATGGATCAGGGGAAGGGTCCTGGAAAGAGGATTGAATCGGGGCCTTCCGAAAAAACTTCCCCTCCACCAGGCAGGGTAAGGGTGGGAGGTGTCGGCCTGCTGGGCAGGGAGCTGCAGGGAAAGAAGAGACAGGATCGCAGCCAACGCGTAACGGAAAAAGCTTCGAAAAGAAGGGATCATAAAAAGATT
>DATKSX010000068.1:0-10457 GCA_035531415.1 Chitinophagaceae bacterium | reverse complement strand
AGTATCTTCCGGGCAATTCCAAAATCATATTCCCCCTTGACACTGTCCTGGGGATACACCCAGGTCTCTACCGGTACTCCATCCGCCTCGCCCGCAAATATTACGGAGAATCGGGCGACTCCGATCACCATGAGTTTGGTGGGAATGGGTACTGATTCTTTCCAATGAGTGACCAACATACCCGGGTCCCCTGCCACGATCCCCTCCAGCCTGCCGTTGGAAACCACCCGATAGACGGAAGGTGCCGAAACCATAAAATCCACGGTGGCCTTTTGTGAAGGATGATCCACCACCGGAAGCCAATCGTGGGCCCGGTCCGGCCAGTTGTCCCCAAAAAATGTCCGGTCCCCGAATTTGTTGCGGGAAATGATCAGCCCATCGGATGGGATCCCCGAATAGGCAATTTCAACCCCCAGGCTATCTCCCCGGCGGGGTTTATGGTCCAGACGGATGATCAGCACTTCTTTTCCCTGGAAAAAGGACAAATCCTTTCCTCCGCTTTGTACCGAACGGACCACCATGCCCTTTCCGGTGAGGGGATCCAGGGCCTGAAGGTCCAGGGAAATCTGGCCCACCCCATGACTCAGGATCCGGAATCCGACCCCTGCTACTCCCCGGATCCGGTTGGTGGAATCCGAAAGATTGATGTGGAAATTATAATGAAGGGGTTTCCATCCCCGGGGCCTGGGATAATGGTCAGCCCTCGAAATTACCGGAGCCAGGAGGATCAGAAAAACAAGTTTCGGGGTGTTGGCCATAAAAATTTCCTGAGGTTTGTCCCGGATCAATCTGAAGGAAATGAACCCGGCCCGGAGCCCTTATACCCCGGTTGATCCGGCACGGCATACCGGAAAATGATGGACCGGGAAGTTGCAGGACCGGGCGATGAAACAGAGCTCGTGGGCCTGGGTGTGCAGTTCATTGGCCCGGGCGATCCAGGAAGGGTCCCGGACTGTCACTTCCGGATGCAACACCACTTCTTTGAACCTTCCGGATCCATCGGCTTCTTCCAGCAGGGTTCCGGAGGGGTTGTCGCGGTACGCGTCGACCACAATCTTGGCGTTTGCGCAAAGGTGGAGATACCAGAGCATGTGGCAGCTGGCCAGAGAAGCAACCAGGAGCTGTTCCGGGTTATACCGGGCGGCATTCCCCCGGAAAACCGGATCGGCGGAGCAGCTGATGTCCGGCCTGCCCTCCGCCCGGATGATATGGTCCCGGCTATAACCGGTGTAATGTTGGGTGCCTTTTCCCTGGTTTCCGGTCCATTCCAGTTGGACCTCGAATAAATGAACATTTGCCATAGCCAGTAATTAAGGTTGGGAGGAATCCGTTTTAATTGGCGTAAGTCCTTCCTGGGTTAATAATTTATCCACAGCGGGAATTTCTTTTTCCCGGAATTGAAGCCAACTGTTCCAGAGCTGGCTGAATTCCTTTTTGGTCGCGGCCAGTGCAGTGCGGGCCTGGGTGGTGACCGGCCTGTCTGCCCCCTGGAACAGGCCCATCAATCCGCCCAGTTCGGAATCCATCCTTGAAAATCCGGGTTTGCCATCCCCGGTTCCGGCCGTCAAAAACATTTCCTGCTTTTCCAGGGATCTCAGGGAATCAGCTATCGCTCCATGGGCCCTGGCGATTTCCGGCAACAACTGACGACGGATGGCCAGTAAATTCCCCAGGACAGAGTCCACCTTCCTGCGACTTTGATAACACCACTCCGAAAGCCGGTGTTGCTCCACCAGATCTGCAGTTGGGGTGGTGACCCGGGGATCCATTTTTACGATGAGGGGCTGATGGTAAGCCTGGCCGTTCACCGTCAGGGTGACCTTGTAGGATCCAGGAAGCACCCAGGGACCACTTGGATTAACCGGCGTATTGTGGAGGATGGCCCCGATGGAATATCCTGTGAATTCCCCGAGGGGTTGCTCGTGGAGGTCCCAGATAAACCGGTGGGGACCAGGGGCAGCAGATAGCATTTGTTGGGGCCGGATCCAGTACAGGGGTACATTCACCCTGGGTCGGAAAAGAGGCGTGTCCGTGCTGGAGTAAAGGCGGATCAGCCTGCCGGAGGAATCCCGGATTTCCAGCGTAACAGGACCGGCGGACCGGGCAGGCAAATAATAATCCAGTATGGCTCCGTCCGGCGGATTCTGTCCTGCCGGTTCATCCGGAGGAAGGGGCGTGTCGGTATTCATGTCCCAATGCACCCGGACTGCGTCCTGGGGGTGGCAAAGCATCACTTCCGAAGGAAGGGAGCCGGCCTCATATTGCCTCAGGGGAGTGATATCATCCAGGATCCAGAACCCCCGGCCATGGGTTGCCACGACCAGGTCATTATGCTTGATGATGAGGTCGCGGACCGAGGTTGCAGGCAGGTTCAACTTCAGGCTCTGCCAATGGTCCCCGTCATCCAGGGACATAAAGACTGAGGTTTCCGTAGCTGCGAAAAGCAAACCTTTACGTACAGGGTCTTCGCGTACCGCATTCACCGGCTGTTCCGGAAGGCCATTGATAATTTCCTTCCAGGTGGCTCCCCCATCATGGGTCCGGTAGATATGGGGATGAAGGTCATCAATCCGGAGGTTGTTCACGGCAGCATAGGCGGTGGCGGTGCTGAAATGACCCGATTCCAGGATCGAAATTTTGTCCCAGGGTCCGATGGCTGGCGGGGTGACATTTTTCCAGGATTTTCCACCGTCCCGGGTGACCTGGATCTGGCCGTCGTCAGTACCTGCCCAGATCGTCCGGATATCCAGCGGGGACGGAGCCACGGTGTAGATCACTCCCCTGCGGGTCAGGTGCTCCCGGGCGGAATCCGCGAATATCCCCACGCTGGAAGGCAGACCCGGGGCCTGCCTGGAAAGGTCAGGACTGATGATCGTCCAGGAATGGCCTTCGTCGCGGGTCTTGAAAAGGACATTTCCCGCGAAATAAAGGGTGTGGGGATCCAGGGGGGAAAAAAGCAGGGGGGCCGTCCGCAGGAACCGGAATTTGCCTCCCCGGGTTGGAGTAGGGCCGACTTGCTGCACCTGCCCGGTCCGTTTGTCGTAGCGGGAAACTTTCCCGCCATAAACGATATCAGGGTCCAGGGGATCTGGGGCGACATATCCGTATTCTTCCGCTCCAACGGGATGCCATTCCCGGTCCGTGATCTGTCCGTCATTGCCCCGGCTGGCGATCCCCACCGATCCGCTTTCCTGCTGGCCGCTGTAGACGTTGTATGGGAAGGCGTTATCCGCCTCCACATGATAGAGCTTGGCGGTCGGCTGGTTATACCAGGAGCTCCAGGTTTTTCCGCCGTTCACCGTGACGATGGCTCCCTGATCGGAAAGGAGCAGCATGATGTTGGTCTGGATGGGATTGATCCAGAGGTTCTGGTAATCGTCCCCTCCCGGAGCTCCCCGGATCCCGGTCCAGGTCCGGCCTCCGTCCACCGACCTCCAGCATACAATGGAGGTGCTGTAAACCGTATCCGGATGCTGGGGATCCACCACGAGCATCGGAAGGTCCCCACCCCCGATCCGGTTTGCCGGAAGAGGATCCTCCGTAACCCGGAACCAATGGGACCCTGCGTCATCGGAGCGGAAAATGCCAACGGTATGGTCACTGGCCACCGCGGCATAAAGCCGGGCCGGATTGCTCGCAGCAAGGGCCACATGGACCTGGATGAGGCTGTCTCCGTTGGTCGGTAAACCGGTTCCGATCTGTTTCCAGGTGCTTCCGCCGTCGATGGATTTGAACAGGCCCCCATAGCCGGCCCAGGAACCGTTTTCCCACGGCCCTTCCCGGGCTTTCCAAAGGGTAGCGTATACCACGGAAGGATCAGAGGGATCCAGGATGACCTGATCCGCACCGGTATTCTCATCCCGGTAAAGGACCTGGGTGAAGGTCTTTCCCCCGTCCAGGGAACGGTAGACTCCTCTTTCCGGGTTTGGCCCGTAGGGATGGCCCAGCACGGCCACGAAAAGTCGGTCCGGATTATTCGGGTCCAGGGCGATGGAAGGGATCTGCTGGCCTTCTCGGAGACCCAAATGGATCCAGGTCTTCCCTCCGTCGGAGGTTTTATAGATGCCGTCCCCGACGGAAAGGTCGGGACGGTGAAGCCCTTCCCCGCTGGCCACATAAAGGATATCCGGGTTGGAAGGAGATTCTGCGATATCCCCGATCGACCCGGTCGGTTCCTGGTCGAAGATGGGATTCCAGGTCCTCCCATAATCATCGGTTTTCCAGACCCCTCCGTCCACCGCCCCGAAATACATTACGTTGGGGTGGGCGGCAGAACCGGCACCCGACCGGGCCCGGCCTCCCCGGTAAGGTCCGATGGACCTCCATTGCAGGGAGCTGAGCAAAAAAGGATCGATCCCCTGGGCAGAGGCTGCGGCGATCGCCAGCAGACAGGACAGGATTAAAATAAGCTTGCGGAAAGGAAAAGCGCATATCATGTTGGGCTCGGTTTGGAAGACAGGAACTTTCCATCCAAGATAACCGAAAGATGAATAAATTGCCTCCGTTCTTACAGGAATGTTTGATCCCGGGTCCCTTCGATCCGAAATCCAAACCGATGCCGCTTCCTTCTCCCATTCAGGCCGCCCTGGATCACCAGCATGAAATGCTTCCCCAATACCTCAAAGGGATTTCCAACCGGGACCTGCGGTCCGGGATCATTCCCGGAAAATGGAGCGCCCACGAACAGGTCGCCCACCTTTGCTCCTATCAGCCGGTATTCCGGGAAAGGATCCGCAGGATCCTGGAGGAACAGAATCCTATTTTCGAACCCTACCGGGCAGAAAAGGACCCGGAATTTCCGGGGTATGTAGCCCTTACTGCCACGGAACTGATTCAAAGGATGAATAGGGACCGGGACCAGATCCGAGAGGAATTATCAGTGCTATCGGAAAACCAGATGGAAAGGCGGGGGAACCACCAGGATTTTGGAAGCATGAACCTGCCCACCTGGGTTTCTTTTTTCATTCTGCATGAGGCCCACCATCATTTTGCGATCCTGAAAATCGCCCGCATGCTCCTTAGGGTAAACCCCCTCCCGGGACCGGAAGCTCAGTAATTCCGGGCAAAATATCCCACCTGTCTCAGGAAGGAAACCTGATCGAAATAGGTCATCTCCGATACGATTTTTCCCTTACGGACCTCCATGATGGTGCAATTTTCCAGGGAGTAAGGTTTGTCAATCATGTAGGAGGAAGCAGGGTCTTCCACGTGGCGGACGGTTCCAGAAGTCTGGTACTCCACCACCAGGGTATGTCCGGCTACAATGCAGCGGGTCAGGTCAAAATGAAGGTCCGGGGTGGTGGTGAAATAGCGTTGATATACGGACCGGAATCCCGGCGGGCCAACTAGGGTATCGGGGAAGCCGATGGACCGGATTTTGGCAGAATCGGCATATAATTCGGAGGCGCCCTCTACATCCTGGTGGTTCAGCATATCGAATTTCGACTCCACCATACGAACAAGGGCAATGCTATCCCTGGTCCGAACCAGGGAAATGCCGTCCTGGACCCGGACCGGGGAAATGCCGTCCTGGGCCTGGGCCGTCCCAGGCAGCAGCCCGAGAGCAAGGATCCAGGAAATCATGATGAATTTTCCAATATGCATAGGGAAGGTTTGGTTTATCAGGATTCCGGCGGAATTTCCACAAGTCGGGCCACCAGGGCGCCATGAGCCTCCAGGTCCACGGGCCGGTGCATTCTTTCCGGGGAGGGAAGGAATTTTTCAAGGAACCGCGCCTCCCGGAGCGGAAAGTGGCTGAACCTTCCCCCGCATTTGGGACAAACATTGGCCAGCAGGTCCAGGGCACAATCCCTGCAGAAGGTGCATTCGAAGCTGCAGATCATCGCCTCCGGACCATCCGGGGAAAGCGGTTTTCCGCAGTTTTCGCAGCTGGGATGCATCTTGAGCATGGATTCGGGTGCTGGCGTTTGGCCAACATCTATTTCCATGCCTGAATTTTATTCCCGGCAGCCTTGACCTGCCGGGTTTCTCCGGGGAAATAGTTACCTTAACCAGACCAACCCGGGGATTGATAATGATGGATTGAAAGTACATACATTGATTAGAAAATTATAGACCCATGAAAATGCTTTTGATTTGTTCCCTGCTTCTGGTGCCTTCCCTTTTGGCCCTGGGTCAGCAACCGGCCCGGGTGAAAACCGGGACTCACCATGTCGCCTATGTTTGCCCGAAATGCTTTACCTCCTATTCCCATCCGGGGGAATGTAAAAAGGACCAGGAGGACCTGGTGAAAATGGGGGACTATTTTTGTCCCCAATGCCTGATGGATGAGGGGAATAAGCCGGGCCATTGTAATATGGACGGGACCACCCTGGTGCAAATGAACACATCCTATATCAAGGCTCATAAACCCAGATCCTGAGCGGGCGTGGACTGCCGGGTACCGGCCTTCCTCCGGGGACGATAAAGTTTTGTAATTTTGCTGCCGCATAAACCGTTACCAGCTTCCCAAGCCTCATGCAAATTCTGATCCGGCAGGCTCAACTCATAGATCCCCAAGGGCCTTTTCATGGAAGCAAACAGGATATCCTCATCTCGGATGGGATCATTGAAGGCATCGGGAAATTTCCGAAAGGAAAGGCGGAACAGATTATTGAGGGAGAAGGGATTTGTGTTTCCCCGGGCTGGATGGACGTTTTCGCCCATTTCTGTGATCCCGGGACCGAATACAAGGAAGACCTCTTTAGCGGCCAGGCAGCGGCGGCCCGGGGCGGGTTCACCGCAGTGATGATACTTCCTGATACGCGGCCTCCACTCCAATCCAAAGCAGAGATCGAATATATCCGGGGCAAAGCTGCCGGAGGAATCGTGGACATTTATCCCATCGGCGCCCTGAGCCTGGGACTGGAAGGCAACCTGCTGGCGGAAATGTATGATATGCGCAAAAGCGGTGCAATTGCCTTCTCTAATGGCCTCAATCCCATACAATCCTCCGGGATCCTGCTCAAGGCCCTTCAATATGTAAAAGCCTTTGACGGGGTGATCATCCAGGTTCCCGAGGACCGCAGTGTCAGCAGGTACGGTCTGATGAATGAGGGGATCGCCTCCACCCGGATCGGCATGCCCGGTAAGCCGGCCATTGCCGAGGAACTGATGATCCGAAGGGACCTCGAGCTGGCCAAATATGCCGGTTCCCGGATCCATTTCACCGGGGTTTCCACGGAAGGATCCGTGGCACTGATCCGACAGGCCAAATCCGAAGGGATCCGGGTAACCGCCTCCGTTACCCCCTATCACCTTTGCCTCACGGATGCATCCCTTTCCACCTATGACACCCGGTTGAAAGTGAACCCTCCCCTGCGCACTGCAGGGGATGTGGAAGCGCTTAAGGAAGGCCTTGCGGACGGCACCATCGATTGCGTGGCCAGCCACCATATCCCCCAGGATGCAGACTCCAAAGAGGTGGAATTCGAATACGCCAAGGAAGGCATGATCGGTCTGGAGACCTGCTTTTCCCTGATGCATGAAGCCCTGGACCGGATGAGCCTGGAAGCCCAGGTGTCCCTGCTTTCCCAAAACCCCAGAAGAATCTTCGGATTGGAGCCCCTGCATATCCAGGAAAGGGAACAGGCAAATCTTACTATATTTAACCCCGACCTCTCCTGGACCTTCCAAAAGGAGGATATCCGGTCCAGGTCCCGGAACACTCCGTTCACCGGCAAATCCATGAAGGGCAAAGTCATCGGGGTGTTGAACCAGGGAAAGGTGGCTCTTCATTAATCCAGCATACTAAAACCCATTTATGGAAAATGCAACCCCAAACCAGATTCCCAACACCCATATCAGCTTTGGTGTCATAACGGGTATCATTTTGTTTGTCATGTTCGTGATCGTCTATTCCTTCAACCTTTACACCATTTCGGCGGTCGGCATCATTCAGACCCTTGTTTTTGTCGCCCTGGTCATCGCCGCGGTGGTCAGCCATTCCAAGGCTCTTGGAGGAAATGTCACCTTTGGAGATCTTTTTGCATCCGGGTTCAAGGCAGTGGCGATCGCCACCCTGATCATCCTGGTTTGCGTGGTCCTTTTTGACCTGCTGGTTCCGACCTATAAGACGGCAATGGTGGAGATGGCACGGCAGAAAATGGTCCTCAAAAATACCCCTCAGGATCAGATCGATGCCGGCGTGCAGGGATACAGCCGGTTCTTCCTGGTGATCATGATAGGAGGCATTCTGGTTGGAAACCTGATCGTGGGCGCCATCGCTTCCCTGATCGGAGCGGCCGTCTCCAAAAAAAATCCGAACGCTAAAAGAATCTGATGATCCTTCTCAACCTATGAATCTTTCCCTGGTCATTCCCCTAAAGAACGAGGCAGAATCCCTGCCCGAGCTTTGCCGCTGGATCGCCGGGGCTATCGGGGGATCCGGGCTTCGCTATGAGGTCATCCTGGTGGACGATGGCAGCACGGACGGTTCCTGGGAGGTGATTGCCGCCCTGAGGAGGGAAAACAGTTCCATCAAAGGACTCCGTTTCCAGCGCAACTACGGGAAATCGGCGGCCCTCAATGAAGGGTTCCGGGAAGCCACAGGGGAGGTGGTGATCACCATGGATGCCGATCTACAGGACAGCCCGGATGAGATCCTCCCGCTTTATCAAATGGTGACCGAAGGGGGATTTGACCTGGTCAGCGGATGGAAGAAGGTGCGTCACGATAACCGCCTGACCAAAAACATTCCTTCCCGGGTTTATAACCGGATCACGAGGTGGCTGACTGGAATCCGGATCCATGATTTCAATTGCGGACTGAAGGCCTACCGGCTCAAGCTGGTCCAATCTATTGAGGTTTACGGGGAGATGCACCGCTATATCCCGGTAATCGCCAAAATGAATGGCTTCAGCCGGATCGGAGAAAAGGAGGTCCAGCATCGTCCCAGGAAGTACGGGGCGACTAAATTCGGGTGGGAACGGTTCGTGAACGGTTTCCTGGACCTGATGTCGGTCCTTTTCATCGGAAGGTTCGGGAAAAAACCCATGCACCTGTTTGGCCTGCTGGGCTCCCTTGCTTTCCTTGCGGGGTTTGTGATTTCCATCTATCTGGGCATTGCCAAATTTGTATTCAAGGTCTATCAGATGACTGAAAGGCCCATTTTTTATATTGCCCTGGCGGCCATGATCATCGGGTCCCAGCTTTTTCTTGCCGGTTTCCTGGCTGAGCTCACCGTTCGCAATTCCCAGGAAAGGAACCATTACCTGGTCGAAGACCGGCTGGGGTTCTGAAGGCCGCCCCGTTCGGCCTATATTGTCGGGGCAAAGCAATGAAATCCGTCATCATCATAGGTACCGCTTTTCCCCTGAGAGGGGGATTGGCGGCATACAACGAAAGACTGGCCCGGGAACTGCTTGGCCAGGGTCACCGGGTGGTGATTTTTACCTTTTCACTCCAGTACCCCTCCTTCCTTTTTCCGGGTAAAAGCCAGTACAGCCAATCCCCCCCTCCAGAGGGCCTGGACATCCGGGTGCGCATCAATTCCATCAACCCCTTGAACTGGATTTCCACAGGCATGGAGATCCGGTCACTTCGACCCGACCTGGTTATTGTCAAATTCTGGATTCCCTTTATGGGACCCAGCCTGGGAACCCTGCTGCGCATCATCCGGTTGCGGAGGCATACCCGGGTGGTAAGCATTCTGGATAACGTGATTCCTCATGAAAAAAGGTTTGCGGACCGGGCGTTCACGAAATATTTTTTCCGGCCGGTGGATGCTTTCGTGGCAATGAGCCGGCAGGTGATGCAGGAACTTTCCCGATTCAGCTCCAAGCCGGTAAGCCTGGTGGCCCATCCCCTTTATGATAATTACGGGCCGCCGGTTGCCCGGGTCTCGGCCCGGGATCAGCTTCAACTTCCCAGGGAGGGCCGGTACCTTTTATTTTTTGGATTCATCAGAGCCTACAAAGGCCTGGATCTTTTGCTGGAAGCCATGGCCGATCCCCGCCTTTCCGGGATAAATCTGATTATTGCGGGAGAATGTTATGAAGACCGGGATCGGTATGAGGCCCTTTGGTCCGTGCCCTCCCTGAAGGGAAGGATTTCCCTTTTTACGGATTTCATCCCGGCAGACCAGGTCCGGTATTTTTTCTGTGCCGCCGACCTGGTGGTGCAACCATACCGTTCCGCCACCCAAAGCGGCATTTCCCAAATCGCGTTCCAATATGAAAAGCCCATGATCGTCACCCGGGTCGGAGGGTTGGCTGAAATCATTAAGGACCGGATCAACGGACTGGTTTGCGAACCCAATCCCCCCTCGATCGTCGCGGCTATCGCGGCTTATTTTTCCGAGGGGTTGGAGCCGGTGCTCACCGAAAACCTGAGGCAGGAAAAAAGCCGGTATGGATGGGACCCCATGGTCCGGGAAATCCTCCGCCTCGCATTCGAACCTTCAAAACCCAAACCGGACCATTCCTGATTATGGAACCTTTTCATACCCCGAGGCGAGC
>DATKSX010000067.1:0-3915 GCA_035531415.1 Chitinophagaceae bacterium | reverse complement strand
GAGGCTGCACTTATTGGGACACAGAAGCCTACTGCCTTCCCTTTTTCCTGGGGACCGCGCCCCGGGAAGTGTCCCGCAACCTGCTGCTCTATCGTTTCCGGCAGTTGGGCAAAGCCATAGAAAACGCTTCCAAATTGGGATTCTCCGGAGGAGCTGCCCTGTTTCCCATGGTGACCATCAATGGCGAGGAATGCCATAACGAATGGGAGATTACATTTGAGGAGATTCACCGCAATGGAGCGATCGTTTATGCCATCTACAATTATTGCCGGTATACCGGAGACCCGGATTACCTGGAAGATTTTGGTCTGGAAACCGTGATCGCGGTGGCCCGTTTCTGGGCCCAGCGCGTCAGCTGGAGCGCGGAGAAAAAGGCCTTCGTCCTGCTTGGAGTGACCGGTCCGAATGAATATGAGAACAATGTTCACAACAACTGGTACACCAATTACATTGCCGCCTGGTGCCTGAATTTTGCCTGCCGGTCCCTGCACCAGGTGAAAGAAAAGGCCGCTGCCAAGTTCGCGGCCCTGGAAACCCGGCTGAAGCTGGATACCTCCCGGGAAACCAGCCACTGGAAGCATATCGCATCTGCCCTGTATTTTCCCTGGGAGGAAAAGCTGGGGATTTTCCTGCAGCAGGACGGGTACCTGGACAAGGAACAAAAATTCGCCCAGGACATTCCCCTGGAAGAAAGGCCCATTCATGACCATTGGAGCTGGGACCGGATCCTGAGGTCCTGCTTCATCAAGCAGGCCGATGTGCTCCAGGGCATGTATTTCTTTGAGGACCGCTTCGACCTGGACACCATCACCCGGCATTTTGATTTCTATGAACCCCGGACGGTGCATGAATCCTCCCTTTCAGGATGCGTTCACAGCATCCTGGCATCCCGGATCGGTAACCGGGAAAAGGCTTATGAACTGTACCTCAGGGCGGCCCGGCTCGACCTGGACGATTATAATGCCGACACCCGTCACGGCCTCCACATCACCAGCATGGCGGGTACCTGGATGAGCATCGTCCAGGGATTCGCGGGGATGCGGGTCCGGGAAGAGGGCATTTCCTTTTCCCCGTTTATCCCCGGAAACTGGGAAGCCTTTAGCTTCAACCTGACTTACCGGGAATGGCCCCTGAACATCCGGGTGGACCAGCAGGCGGTGCATATATTCAACCGGGGCAGGACAGCGATAAAGTTGCATATATTTGAAGAGGGATTAATCCTAGGTCCCGGGCAGGTGGCTTCCCGGCCCTTCAATTCCGCAGTTTATGCCCCAGAAGAAAAGCGTTGATCCCTCCACCCGGTCTGAAAAGAAGAAAAATCCGGTTCCACCGGATGCCCCCAAACCAACTTCCAGAACTCCAAAAAAAGCATCCCGGAAAATTCCCGGTGAAGGTGACCTGGACCGGCTCCTGAAGCCGGTGGAAATCTATTCCCTGCTTACCCCGGAAGATATCGCCCTGTTTCAGGCCGGGACCCATCACCGGCTTTATGATAAATTCGGAGCCCATGGGGCAGAACTGGGCGGGGTACCCGGTGTTTATTTTGCGGTATGGGCTCCTTCTGCAGCCGACGTCCATGTGATGGGAAATTTCAATGGATGGGACCGCCATTCCCACCGCCTTTATCCCCGGTGGGACCAATCCGGGATCTGGGAAGGGTTTGTTCCCCTGATCGGCACCGGGGAATTATATAAATACCATATCCTTTCCGCAACCGGCGAATCCCTGGACAAGGGAGACCCTTTCGCTTTTTGCTGGGAACTCCGGCCCCTGACCGCTTCCAGGGTATGCAGCCTGGATTATAACTGGAAGGACGGGACCTGGATGCAGCAGCGCAAGGATAAAAACGCCCTGGAAAGTCCTTTTGCAGTTTATGAGCTCCACCTGGGTTCCTGGAGACGGCCGGATCCTTCCGATTTCGAGCGTTTCTATTCCTACCCGGAGATCGCATCCATGCTGGTCCCTTATGTAAAGGATATGGGGTTTACCCATGTGGAGCTGATGCCGCTGACCGAGCATCCCTTCGACGGTTCCTGGGGTTACCAGGGGACCGGGTATTTCGCGCCCACTTCACGTTATGGAACCCCCAGGCAGTTCATGGAACTGGTGGACAGTTTCCACCAGGCCGGGATCGGGGTGATCCTGGACTGGGTCCCGTCTCATTTTCCTTATGACAGCCATGGCCTGTTCCGTTTCGATGGGTCCCATGTATACGAATACGCCGATATGCGCAAAGGATTCCAGACGGACTGGAACAGTTATATTTTCAATTATGCCCGGCATGAGGTCTGTTCCTTCCTGCTGAGCAGCGCCCTGTTCTGGCTGGATAAATACCATCTGGATGGTTTGCGGGTGGATGCGGTGGCTTCCATGATCCACCTGGATTATTCCCGCAAACAGGGAGAATGGCTTCCCAATGAATTCGGGGGCAACGAAAACCTGGAGGCGATCGCATTTTTAAGGGAGATGAACAAGCGGATCTACGCCGAATTTCCGGACACCCAGACCATCGCCGAGGAATCGACTTCCTTTTTCGGTGTCTCCCGACCCGTGTTCATGGGCGGCCTGGGATTCGGGATGAAATGGATGATGGGTTGGATGAACGATACCCTGGATTATTTCAAAAGGGATATATTCTTCCGCAGGTGGCACCAGGACCAGATCACCTTCAGCATTGTATACGCCTTCAGCGAGAACTTCATGCTCCCGCTTTCCCATGATGAAGTGGTTCATGGAAAATCCCCCATGGTTTATAAAATGCCTGGGGATGACTGGCAGAAATTCGCGAACCTGCGGGCCCTGTATGCCTATATGTACACCCATCCGGGAACCAAGCTGTTGTTCATGGGGAACGAGTTCGCCCAGACCTCGGAATGGAATTACCGGTCAGAGCTGCAGTGGCATCTGCTGGAACATGAATCTCACCAGGGGATTCAACGGCTGGTCCGGGATCTCAACCTGATCTACCGGTCCGAGGCGGCCCTTCACCAGTTGCAATTTGATCCTTCGGGATTTCAGTGGGTGGAAACCAATTGCCGGGAAAAATGCATCCTGGCTTACCTGCGCAAAAGCGGGAGGCGGCAAATTCTGGTCGCCCTGAACCTGACCCCGGAGCCGCATAAGGATTTCGTCTTCCATCTTCCGGAATCCTCCCGATGGGCAGAGGCGCTCAATACGGATGACCAGAAATATTGGGGAACCGGGTATTTCCTCAATCCCGGGCAGCTGAAAACGGAATCCCATCCCGAGCAACCCGGGGACCACCGGCTGGTACTGAACCTTCCTCCCCTCGGGGCAGTCCTGCTCCGCAAGTCCTGACCCGGGCTCTGGCATGATATTTTCCGCTCCCTTCCCCATGAACCTTTCCCGGATATTCTGGATTTTTTTTGTTGGTGGATCGCTGGGATCCTGTTGGGGCAGACCCAATCCCATCGCCCAGCGCAAGGAGGGGATCACCCATCTGACCGATTACCTGAATTCCCGATCCTGGGACAGTCTTTTCCCCAACCGGTATGGGCGGTCCCATACCGGTCCGGATTCGGCGGCTCCCGGAAGACCGGACTTTTACAGTTTTCAGGCCTTCGTGACGGCAGCCAAAAAATTTCCGGAATTTCTGGGAACGGGAAACGACACCTTGCGGCGCAGGGAGCTGGCAGCATTCCTTGCCCATTGTGCCCAGGAGACCTCCGGAGGCTGGCCGGGGGCGCCGGGAGGATACTTCAAGTGGGGATTTTATTTTATCCAGGAACAAGGCTGTTCTTCTGGCTGCCCCCAGTATTCCGACCGGTCCAATAAAGCTTATCCCCCAGTCCCAGGGCAGTCCTATCACGGCCGTGGACCGAAGCAATTAAGCTATAATTACAATTACGGGCAGTTCAGCCAGGATTATTTTGGAGATAAGTACATCCTGCTCCG
>DATKSX010000066.1:0-6705 GCA_035531415.1 Chitinophagaceae bacterium | reverse complement strand
TGGTTGACCGCAAGAATAGTTGGTTTTCCGTACTGGTCCACATAGTCCCAGATCAGCTCGGTGCCCACCTCCACTCCATGCTGGGCGTTGAGCACCATCAGAGCGGAATCGCAGACCCGAATGGAGGAAATCACTTCCCCGATAAAATCATCCAGGCCGGGGGTATCGATGATATTTATCTTATAATCCCTCCACTCCGTATGCAGGCAGGTGGCGTATACCGAATTGCCCCGCACCTGTTCGATCTCGTGATAATCCGATACGGTATTGCCCTCCTCCACGGTGCCCCGCTTGGGGATCAGACCCGCCTCGAAGAGCATGGTTTCGCATAGGGTGGTCTTCCCGCTCTTTGCCGCCCCGATCAGGGCGATATTTTTGATGTGTTTTTCATCGTAAGCTTTCATTTTGCGGAGGTTTGGGAAGTTTTTGAGGACGACGGGGAATTGGTCCCCAATGAGAAAATTAACCCATTTTCCGCAAAATTGCTAATGGATCCTGAAGGCCATCCGGTGCTGAAAAACCTTACCTTAGAGATTCTTTTCGGGAAGATGGGGAGACCCGGCCGACCCAATCCGGAGGCGGGCCGGCTCCCCTGAAACGCTGCGCAGGAGGGCACCGGGTTCCGGTAGCCGCCCTGAATCATGGATTAAAACCTTTTACGGAATGCGTGTTTTGCTCAGTTACCTGGGCCGTTACAAAGGTCTGATCGCCATGGCTCTTTTGCTCGCGGCCACCAACCAGGTTTTTTCCCTGCTGGACCCTTATATTTTCGGAAGGATCATCGACCGCTTTGCCGACCGGCCCCATGGGTACAACCAGGTCGTTTTCGTCCGCGGAGTGCTCCTGCTGATCGGCGCCTCAATAGGGGTTGCCATGGTCTCCAGGATCGCGAAAGCCTTCCAGGATTATTCCGTTAACGTCATCATCCAGAAATTCGGGGCGCAAATCTATACCGACGGACTGAAGCATTCCCTGTTGCTTCCCTACCAGCAGTTTGAGGACCAGCGGAGCGGAGAAACCCTATCCATCCTGCTCAAGGTCCGCACAGACTGTGTTTCCTTTATCACCTCCTTCGTCAACGTCCTGTTCGTTTCGGCCGTGGGAGTGATTTTCGTAATGATTTATGCCTTCAAGGTTTACTGGGGGTTGGTTCCGGTCTATTTTTGCGGCATTATTCTGCTGGGGGTGCTGACGAACCTGATGAGCCGTAAGATTAAAGTGATCCAGAAGAAGATCGTCAGCGAGACCAATTTGCTGGCCGGGGCCACCACAGAGTCCCTCCGCAATATCGAACTGGTCAAAAGCCTGGGCCTCACCAGCCAGGAGATCCGCAGGCTGAACTCCACCACATTCCGGATCCTGCTGCTGGAACTCAAAAAAGTCCGCAGCATCCGGAGCATCAGCTTTGTTCAGGGGACTTTTGTCAATCTGCTCCGGCAATCCATTTTGTTCATTATCCTCTACCTGATTTTCCGCAATTATGTCACCGTTGGACAGCTGATCACCCTGCAGCTCTATTCCTTCTTCATTTTCGGCCCCCTCCAGGAGTTGGGCAACATCATTCTCTCCTACCGGGAAGCGGAAGCCTCCCTGAATAACTTCCAGACCATCATGGCGACCCCGGTTGAAGTGGTCCCCAGGCACCCGGTGAATCTTCCGGCAATTGAAAAGCTGGAATTCAGACATGTGGTCTTCCAGCATCTGACTGCGGTCAACCGGGCATTGGATGATATTTCATTTATTGTTAAAAAAGGAGAGACGGTTGCTTTCGTGGGACCTTCGGGGGCCGGCAAAAGCACCCTGGTCAAGCTCTTGGTGGGTCTGTATGCTCCCCGTCAGGGCCAGGTCCTTTACAACGATACTGACTCCCATACCGTAAACATGGATGACCTGCGGATGCAGTTCGGGCTCGTCACCCAGGACACCCAGCTTTTTTCCGGAAGCATCCGGGAGAACCTCCTGTTCGTCAACCCCGGGGCCACGGACGAAAGAATCCTGGATGCCCTGAACCGGGCGGCCTGCCAGAACCTGCTGGCCCGTGCAGACAAGGGGATCGATACGATGATCGGTGAAGGGGGAATCAAGATCTCCGGCGGCGAGAAGCAACGGCTTTCCATTGCCCGGGCCCTGCTTCGCAACCCCAGGATGATGGTATTCGATGAAGCCACCTCCTCGCTGGATTCCATCACGGAGGAGGAAATCACCCGCACAATTGAAGCCACGACTTCAGGCAAAAGCCATATCACCGTCCTGATCGCACACCGGCTTTCCACCATCATGCACGCGGACCGGATTTATGTCCTGGAGAAGGGAAAGATCATTGAAACCGGTCCTCATCAGGCGCTGCTGGGGGAGAAGGGATTGTATTACGCCATGTGGAGGCAGCAAATCGGAGAAAGGAAAAGCAATGCTCCAGCCCCCATTCTGGCGCCAGGATCCTGATTCCTTTAATTTACGATCTTGTTGGCGCAACTGCTGCTTGCGAAGGCTTCTGGCTTCGCCTTGAATGCAAAACCCATTCCGAGGATATAGCCCATCGCTTCCCGCAAAGCCTCATTGCTTTTGAAGTGCGGATTGGTATTGATATCGGCATGCACTTCCAGGTCCACATCAAACTGGGTGAACAAGGGACAAAGTTCATAGGCAATTTCGATGCTCCTGGAAACTTCCACCAGCATACGCTCCTTGATGGAATAACGCTGATGGGTCTTTTCGTTATGGATGAACATGAATCCCCCATGCCCCTCCCGGAGGAACACAATCACCGTGGCGAATTCGGTCTCGACCCCCTTGACCTGGGAATCTGTCCCGATGCAGACCTTGAGATGGTATCCTTTTTCAGTTTCCCGAACGATGGCATCGCGTACCGCTTCCCGGATGGGAAGCTGGATCGGTTCGCCATTGAATTTCCGCCATTTTATCGCTGGCCGTTTCATCAGGGCAAAATTACTCGGTAATCCAATATAATTGCCTTCCGGGGCAAAATGGAGTAAAATATCAGGAAAGGGGATTAAAAGGCCAAATCACGATGGGTGCCCGGTCAGTATTGACCGGTGGCCAGAAGGACCAGGGTGCAGGCATTTACAGGCTTAATTCCCCGGGCCTCAGCCATCCGGAATAATTCCTCGTTTTCAGCGCCGGGGTTGAAAATGATTCGGGAGGGTTTCAAGCCAAGGATATAATCATAATATGGTTTCTGGTTTTCTGCCCGCAGATAAAGCGTGACCGTATCCACCTTGGCATCTCCAGGAGGTTTGCTAATGATTTCCGTTTCTCCGATTTTTCCTGGCTGCTTTCCTACGGCGATCACTTTTTGACCATGGGCCTTCAATTCCATCACCGCCCGGTTACTATACCTCCAGGAATTTGGGGATGCTCCCAGAACCAGGGTGAGTCCTGTTGCCGTTTGAATCGGGTTCATTCCGTAAAGGTACGGGTTCCCTCAGAATGTGTTTCCATGCGTCCCCCGGATGATCCGTGAAGCCAGTCCGGGAAGGCGGTCCAGCAGGGTGATCGCGGAGGCTGCCAAAAGGGGCCTGGACAGGATGGCCTGCAGGACCCTTCCCGAGGCGAGCCTCCCCCGGAAAGCCCTGAGCCAGCTTTGGCAATACCCTTTTTCCATCCCTTCCCGGTCCGTCTTTCCTTCCAGAAATTCCCGGATCAAACCGGCTCCCAGGGTGGCGGCATGCATGGCCATGCTCATTCCGTTACCGCAAAGTGGAGTGATCATCGCCGCTGCATCCCCCATCATCAGTACATGGTTATCGACGAGGGTGCGGCGGGTGAAGCGGAAACCGGATATGGTCACCGGCCTGGGCCAGACCTTCTCGCCGCAATGCAATACCTCCCGCAGATAGGGATTGGATCCCAGAACCCTTTCTTCCAGCGCCCCGATTTCATTACCGCAGGCTTTCAGGGCTTCCTGGGTGGTAAGATAGCAGAGACAAAAACGGCCCTCCTCAATGGGGGAAAGTCCACAGTATCCTCCGGGGAAAAGGTGAATGCTTACGGTATCGGTTGGAAAGGGACCCCGGATATGGTATTTAACTGCGATCCAAAAAGAACCCCCAGGGGGTTTTCTTTTCCATTTGATGTCCAGCAGGGACTTCTTACCCAGGCAGCTGCAACAGGTCCTGGATTTCCACCAACCTTGATCCGATTTCACCAGGAAGGCCCCTTCCTCAAATCCCAGATCGGTGACCTTGCATTTTTCCACCACCTGCGCCCCCTTTTCTCTGGCGATCCGGGAAAGTTCCTGGTCGAAACGGTAGCGGCTGATCCCGAATCCCCCAAGGGGAAGGGAGGTCCGCAACTGCTTTCCGGAAGGATGGGTAAGCAGAAATCTGGAGACCTGGGCCGGCTGAATGGCCTGAAAAGGAAAGCCGATGCTTTCCAGGAAGGAAAGGGATTCCATGCTGACATATTCCCCGCAGACCTTATGGAAGGGGTATTGGTTGCGTTCCGCAACAACGGTCCTGTAACCCATTTCGGAAAGCCGGATCGCGAGGGAAAGCCCTGCGATCCCGCCGCCCGCGATGGCGCAATCCAGGATAGGTTCCGGTTCCATTTTATCGGGATCTGGGAAGGAGGATGAGGCTTTCCAGGGTGAGGCCCGGACCGAAGGCGGCTGCGAAAATCCGGTTCTGGGACCGGGGCAGCAGTCCCTTCCAGACGGATTCCAGGACGAACAGGATGGTGGGGGAGGACATGTTTCCATATTGCTTCAGGACCCTGAAGGAGTGGTCCAGGGCATGGTCGTCCAAACCCAACCGGTCGCGGACCGCTTCAAGGATTTTTTTCCCTCCCGGATGGATGGCCCAGTGGGTGATATTTTTGGGTGTAAGACGGAGTTGGAGCAGGGCATGGTTCAGCAGGGGCCCAATGCCCTCACTCACCAGCCTGGGGATATATGCGGAAAGGCGCATCTGGAAACCCCGGTCCGAGAGCTCCCAGGTCATGTCTTTCTTACCCGTCAGCAGCAAATCCGACCAGAAGGATTCCATCATCAGCCCCGGGCCAGGGTAGCTTCCTGCGGTGACCAGTGCTGCGGCTGATCCGTCGGCAAAAAGAAGTCCGGAAGTCGCATGATCGGCATTGTATTCCTTCTGAAAATGGAGGGTGCAGAGCTCGGTGCAGACCACCAGGACCCGGGCTCCCCGGTCTGCCCTGCAGAAGGCATCGGCCATCTTCAGGGCATGGAGGGCCCCATAGCAACCCATGAAATTCAGGGAGGTGCGGATGGTGCTGGTGGGCAGTTTCAGGTGCTCTACGATGCTGATGTCCAGGCCCGGGGCGGACAGTCCCGTGCAGCTCACGGTGACTAGGTGGGTAACCTCTTTCGGGGAGATGTGGCCCCTGAGGCATTTTCGGCAGGCTTTCAGGGAAAGCGGAAGGGCATGGGTATGGAACCACTCCATTCGCGTCTCCAGGGAGGGGGAAGGGCACTGGCTGATGGTGCGGGAATAAAACTCCCTCTTTCCCAGGGAAGGAGAATAATCCGGGATCACCGAATACCGGAAATCAATCCCGCTGTGGCGGTACAGGTAATCCAGTTTTCTGCGCTCGTCCCCGTCCAAACCGTAGGCCTCCTTCATGAACCCGCAGACCTCCATCTGGGCATGGCGGTAGGGAGGAAGGGCCTTGGCTATGGAAATGATCTTGCTCATGTTATTGGTTTATGGGCCGGGGGATGGCCCCCATCCCATACTCACTTAATATACTCAATAAAGGGCAAACCGGCCGTTGCTGCGATAGCTGGTATCCTGTGTTGCCGGGAGGCTCCATTTTTTTCACCGGGCTGAATATGAAGTATGGTTTTGAATCAGGATGAAAAGGAAGGCGGCATTGGTGCAGATCGCCGCAACCAGGTTCATCCGCATGGTATGGGGGTAATCCGCCCTGGTGGGATCCCGAAGCACCGCCAAAAACCAGCTCATGAAATAAGCCAGCACGGGAAGCAGCCATAACTGAAGCCAGAGGAACTGCAGGGCCCTTCCCTGGCTCCTGAAATAGGCCAGGATGAGGATGTCCCCCGCCAGGAACATCAGCAGGGTGAACAGGAAGGTGCCCCGGTAACCCAGCTTGTAGGAGATGCTGATCACTCCGTCCCGGAAATCCTGGCTGTGCTGGTAGATCTGGGTCAGGGGGTAGAAGCACCCGAACAGGAGGCTGCTGGAGGCCACAGCCAGCCAGGGAACCGGCGTCCCTGCCCCTCCGATTCCCATAAACACCATGAAAAACGTAACAGCCCCCTGGAAAATGATCACCGTCAAAAATCCCGTGACCGGGTATTTTTTCAGACGGATGCCCCGGTAGCTGTATGCTCTGGAGGCCAGGATATTGGCCAGGATGCAGATCAGAAACCAACGGTTGACCAGGGCGCTGAGGATAAATCCGGCCAGGTCCAGCCAAAGGGAAACCCGGAACAGTTCCCGGGTGGGAGGGGGAGGGTGTTTCAGCAACCCGATGCTTTCCTCATCCCGGTCCATATAGCTGTTGTATCCGTTGCTGGCCGGATAGATCAGCAAATGAAGGATGATAAAAACCAAAATGGCCTTTCCTGGCTCCAAATGCCGGACCTGGCTGGCAGCGAAAAAATAAACCGGCATCAGGAAGAAGGAAAAGGGAATCCTCAGCAGCTTTAAGGTGGAACCTGCCATGTCCGGGTAATTTTTATAATAAATGAGGCAATTTGGGCAGGGGCGG
>DATKSX010000065.1:0-6514 GCA_035531415.1 Chitinophagaceae bacterium | reverse complement strand
GGTTATGGCATTTAAAGGGCATTTTCAGTCTCCCGCCAACAGACCAGATAGATATCCCGGTTGGGGTAAAGGACAGTATTCTGGAATCGTAAGCAATGCTGCCCAGAGCCCTGAAAATCCGCTTTTTATCTTTTTTACCCGATTTATAGGAATCAGCCACTTTACCAAGGCACCTGATAACTATCTGGGCGGAAAGAGAGCATTTATCCCTGACAGACCCATAACAGCAATGGTGAAGGTCGTATACGCGAAATATTTTTTTATCAAAAGCAAAATCGGAAATATAAGTGCAGGCAGCATTAGCCTTGCGGATCGTTTCAAGAAGCTGAATGCCTTGTTCTTCGGAGGGCAGAAGCTTGATTTGGAGGGTCAATTTCATAAGATTTGTAAAAGATAATCAATCCATTAATTGAACGAAAACAAGGAAGTGGTTCTCCTCCCTATGGCAAGACCAAGGGGTGTCCGAACCGAAATATTATGAAAAATCCATGACAATACGGGTATTTTTCCAAATTAAGCGTCCTTCTTTCTCATATGTGGCATGAATTTTCCCGCTAAACTGGAAAAAGACCCATGAACGAAACAAGCCCAAAGCCAGGACCGGAAAACCGCAAGCTCCATCTCGGTTCCGGCGGCGCTTTCCAGGAGACAGAAACGAGCCAGAGGAGTCCGGATGACGATTCGGACATCAATGATTTTACTTTAAGAACCCCTCCGGACCCGATTCAACCCAGCATTATTAATACCCGCCTGAACCGGTTTTATTTCCGGTTTGCGCTGTTAGGGTCGGTCCTGTATTGCATCCCCATCCTGTTTCTGCTTTTCAGTCCCCGGTCCTCCAATCTCTGGCTTCCCTACCTGGGAAACGGGATTTTCATCTGTTTTCTGGTCATCGCAATCCTTTATATCAACCGCCGGGCCGCGGACTTTGCAGGGCTCAGGACCCTGCTGATCGGGGGCATGAAAATCACAGTGCTCAGCATCGTGGTATCCTGCATCCTCATCCTGGTCATGCTTGCGGTCTTCCATGAAAAACTCCAGCAGCCCCCCGTGATCCGGATCCAGGACGGTACCAACGGGTTTACTTCCATCCTTCTTTTCAACGCCATCATTGTCAATTTTCCGGGAGGGGCTTTCGCCACGCTCATCGGATCGATTGCCGTCAAACACGACCAGAAAACGGATTTTGGAAATGAACTGGAATAGGAAAATCCCGGGTATCACACGCTGCTTCGTCAGGCGGGTTCACAGAGCTTGAATAGGGGCTGGGCACGGTCCAGCACATAGGACCCAAAACCTGGTTTCTGCCTGAACTGGCGGTTGAACCAACTGCGGAGGGAAGGAAGGATTCCCTGTAGCTTTTTCATCTGAATTTCTCAGCTCCTTAATCCGGCCATTATGGATAATCTAAAAGGAAAACGGGTTGCAATTTTGACAGAAAACGGTTTTGAGGAAGTAGAGCTGACCAGTCCCAAAATGGCTCTGGAGGCAGCGGGGGCGAAGGTGGATATCGTTTCACCCCAGGCAACCCGGGTGAAAGCCTGGAAAGAATCCAACTGGTCGATAGACCTGCCAGTGGATGTCCAACTGGAAAAAGCCAACCCCGACCAATATGACGCCCTGCTGATCCCCGGAGGTGTAATGAATCCGGATCTCCTCAGGAGGAACCCGGGATGCATTTCGTTTGCCCGGAAGTTTCTGGATGAAGGAAAGCTGGTGGCGGCGATCTGTCATGGTCCCCAATTACTTATCGAGACCGGGATGCTCCAAGGCAGGAAGCTCACCTCCTACCCGTCTGTGAAAACAGACCTGATCAACGCGGGGGCAACCTGGTTTGACCAGGAAGTAGTAGTGGACCGTGGCCTGGTCACCAGCAGGAGTCCGAAGGACCTGGATGCATTTAACAAAAAGATCATCGAGCAAATCGGGGAAACCGTCCGCGCCTGATGGATGAGCAATTGCATCCGGTGGTGCACAGGGACCGGAAAAAAATCCAAAAAAATTTACAAAAAATCCAAAGGACTTCTTCTTTCCATCAAGATAGTATCTCTCCAGCAACCATCCATTTTACCGATCTTTTCCCGACGGCCTACCACCCGGAATCCGCAGCGTTCATGCACCCGGATGCTGGCCCCGTTTTCCGGGAATATGGAGGCCTGCAGGGTCCAGAATCCTTCCTGCTCGCTGAGGCGCACCAGCTCCGAAAGCAAACGGCAAGCCCAACCCTTCCCTCGGAAGGGCTGGTCCAGGTATATACTGACCTCGGCAACCCCCCGGTACACTTTCCGTTTCGAAACCGGGGAAAGGGCAGCCCATCCGGCGATCCCGCCTTCCCTGACCGCAATCAGCCTGCAGGCTTCCCCATGCGAGGCATTCCATTGTTCCCAACCGGGAGCTTCCTGTTCGAAAGTGGCATCCCCCGTGGCCATTCCTGATTCGTAGATCCTCAGGACCTCGGGCCAATCTTCTGGCAGCATGGGCCTGATCTGAAAGGGTTCCGTCATCTGAAAGGGTATTATCCCGGAGCAAAAATCAGGGTCAAAAATACGGAGCGGGAAAATAGATCCCCCGTTCAAGGCAATGCAAAAGCCAGATAGGCATCCGAAGAAGGAGTGCCCAGTTTTCCACCCCCACAGGCGATGACCACGAACTCCCTGCCTCCAGCCTGGTAGACCGAAGGAGTGGCAAACCCTGGAACGGGAAGGGGATATTGCCAAAGCAATCTTCCGGTCTTTGCAGAAAATGCCCTCAGTTTGGCATCCTTCGCCGCAGCGATGAATACAATACCGGAGGCGGTCACTGCAGGGCCGCCATAGTTTTCCGTTCCGGTCAGGATCCCTTTTTTCAGGAACTCCGGGTAGGCCCCCAGGGGGACCTGCCATACCTGAGCACCCGTGTTCAGATTGATCGCCGTAAGGGTCCCCCAGGGCGGTTTTACGGCAGGATATCCTTCCGGGGTGAGGAACTTGTTGTACCCGGTGGAACCATAGGGAAGGTCCAGGTAAGGATCAGGAATGCGGGGGGGAGGCGTAAACACCCGGGATTGCTCCCTGCGAAGGTCCAGGATGAATGCTGCCAGGGCATGTAGGTCTTCGGGGGCAAGTTGCCGGAATCCGGGCATCATCCTCCTTCCCGAGCGGACCAGTTGCATGAACTGGGCTTCGGAATACCGCTGACCGACCTGGACCAGGGAAGGATAGTTGCCCGAACCCTTCCGGTCGGGCCCATGGCAGGTCATGCAATTTTCGGCATAGAGTCTTTTGCCCGCAGCCAGCCAGTCTTCCTTTTGGGAGGCGTGGCCCTTTAGGTCCACCATGGTCAGCACCCAGGGCATCTGGGACCCGTTCACGTAGAGCATGCCGGTGCGGGGATCCGCGGCAGGGCTTCCCCACTCCCCGCCACCGTCGAATCCGGGGAAAATCACCGTGCCCTCCCGGGATGGGGGATTAAAAATATTTCCGGTATGGTAGCTGTTGAGTTGCCTGGTGATCTTCTGGTAAGAGGAATCCGGAACCAGGTTGTTGAGGTCGGAATCCCTCAGGATCTGGCGGACGAAGGGCTTGGGTAAGGAAGGGATAGGCTGGGTTGGCTGCACTTCCTCCCCTGCCAGTTCGGACTGATGGGGAACCGGGGTTTCCCGAATGGGGAAAAGGGATTTGCCCGTGACCCGGTCAAAAAGAAAGACGAACCCGGTCTTGGTGGTCTGGGCCACTGCATCGATTTTTTTGCCCTGGTGTTCCACCGTAAGCAACACCGGGGTGGCTGGAAGATCCCGGTCCCAGAGATCATGGTGCACTTCCTGGAAATACCAGATCAGCCTGCCTGTGGCGGCATCCAGCGCCAGCAGGCAGTCCGCGAACAGATCCTTTCCCTTCTTTGTACCTCCGTAGAAATCGGGGGACGCCGATCCCGTCGGCACATACAGAATGCCCCTTTTTTCATCGAGGCTCATCCCGCACCAGTTATTGGCCCCGCCGATATGCTTCCAGGCCTGGGGATCCTCCCAGCTTCCATAACCCGTTTCTCCCGGTTGGGGAATGGTATGAAAAATCCAGACCTCTTTTCCAGACCGGACGTCGAAAGCCCGGATATGGCCCGGTGCTGCGTCAGGTCCCTCATCCACCCGGGTTCCGACGATGATCCGGTCCCTGTAAATGATGCCCGGAGTGGTCGAAGTAACGAAGAGGTCCCTGACGTCCCTGCCCAACCCGTCATGAAGATCGATATGGCCCTGGTTTCCGAAAGAGATTACGGGCCTGCCTGTTGCCGCATCGATGGCATAGAGGTCGGAACCAGCCGTATAGAATATCCTCGTGTCCCCGTGTCCATCGGACCAGTAGGTCACCCCCCGGCAATTGTTCATGATGAAGAAGGACTGGTTGTTGGCATCCCTGGAATCCAAAGGGTTAAATACCCACTTTGGTTTGCCGGTCGCAGCGTCTACCGCGAAAAGCTTCATCCTCGGGGAAGTGCCATAGAGCACCCCGTCCACGATGATGGGGTTGCACTGGATCTGGGAATGGTTCTGGGTATCTGCATCCCCTGTGTGGTAGGTCCAGGCCAGGGTCAGCCTGTTCACATTGGAGCTGTCGATTTGCTTCAGGGAGGAGTAATGCAGGGAGGCCTTATTCCCTCCATAGGTCTTCCAGCCATTCCAGGGATCCGGTTTGCACCCGGAGGCCAGCAGCAGGAACAGGATGGCAGGAACCAGGGGTGCGGAAACCAGGCGGTATTGCATGGAGACAAGATACAACCCCGAAGGCTCCGGTCCAATCCGCAGGTGCGGTGGCCCCCAATGGAATTAGCATGAAATTACTAAATTTATTAGTAATATTGTTCTCCCTACCCTGCCCCATGATCTTCAATAACCCCCATCGAGCGATCGTCCACCTGGACCTGGATACCTTCTTCGTCAGCGTGGAATGCCTCAAAAACAGCGCGTTGCGGGGCAAACCGGTCCTGGTCGGGGGAAGCGGCGACCGGGGCGTGGTGGCCTCCTGCAGCTATGAGGCGCGCAAGTTCGGCATCTATTCGGCGATGCCGATGAAGCTGGCCCGGAGGCTTTGCCCTCATGCGACGGTGATTTCGGGTGATTTTGAGGACTATAGTAAATACTCCAGGCTGGTCACCGAAGTCATCGCCGACCGGGCGCCCCTGTTTGAAAGGGCCAGCATCGATGAGTTCTATGTGGACCTGACCGGGATGGACCGTTTTTTCGGCTGCGGGATGTTCGCGGGAGAATTGAAAGCCAGGATCCGGAAGGAAAGCGGATTGCCGGTCTCCTATGCCCTGGCCTCAAACAAGCTGGTCAGCAAGGTGGGCACCGATGAGGCGAAGCCGGATGGCCGGCTGGAGATCCCCCTGGGCTCGGAGAAGGCCTTCCTGGCCCCCCTGCCTGTCGGCAAGCTGCCGATGATCGGCAAACAGACCGGGGAGCTGCTCCGGCAGATGGGGGTGGAGACGATCCGCATTCTTTCGGAGATCCCCGTGGAAATGCTGCAGAACCTGCTGGGAAAGAACGGAACGGAGCTCTGGCGGAGGGCCAACGGCATTGACGAATCCCCCGTGGTGCCTTACCAGGAACAAAAAGGGATCAGCACCGAATCCACTTTCGATAGCGATACCATCGATATCGGATTCATGCTCGGAAGACTGGTCCGGATGATCGAAAAGATCGGGTTTGAACTGCGTCAGCAAAACAGGATGGCCGGTTGCGTCACAGTCAAGCTCCGCTACTCGAATTTCGACACCGTGACCCGGCAGGCGACGATTCCCTACAGCGCTTCGGATCATGTCCTGCTCAAAAAATCCCGGGAACTCTTTGACTCGCTCTATGACCGGCGCCTGCTCGTCCGGCTCCTCGGCGTCCGGCTGAGCCACCTGGTGGCGGGCAACTACCAGGTCAGCCTGTTCGAAGACACCCAGGAAATGATCCGGCTTTACCAGAGCATCGACCAGATCAAGAACCGGTTCGGCCCCCATATCCTGATGAGGGCCGCGGCAATCGGGCTACCCGCTTCAAGATGATCCCATGTATCTCAACTGCAAGACCTATTTCAGCTTCAGGTATGGCACTTTCGGCACGGAAGAGCTGGTAACTGCCGGTGCCGAGGCGGGAGCCACCGCGATGGCCCTGACCAACATCAACAATACCTGTGATGCCTGGGATTTCTATACTTTCTGCCTGGAAGCGCAGATCAAGCCCGTGCTGGGTGCGGAGATCCGCAACGGAGACGCGCTGTGTTACCTGCTGCTGGCCCGGGACTGCGGCGGCTTCATGGCGATCAACCGGT
This sequence comes from Chitinophagaceae bacterium, assembly GCA_035531415.1. Lineage (GTDB taxonomy): Bacteria > Bacteroidota > Bacteroidia > Chitinophagales > Chitinophagaceae > JANWKA01. The sequence goes on along the minus strand of DATKSX010000065.1, from coordinate 221 downwards.
TCCTTTCCCTCCATCTGCAATCCGGTACCCCCTTTCCGGAAAGGCCGGAGCTCCCGGACCAGATCTGGATCGTCTATCCTTTGGGAAAACATCCTCCCCAGGCGCTCTCCGCTCAGGAACTGATCGGCGTCATGCCCTCCGAAGTCAACCGGCTTTACGACCAGCAGGCCGGACGCTGGCCGGACAAGTACGTGGTCCGCCAGCCGGTCACCTTCCAGGAT
>DATKSX010000064.1:0-14005 GCA_035531415.1 Chitinophagaceae bacterium | reverse complement strand
CACCGGTTGTATACCCGGAAAAAATCCATCCTGCTGATCCCCACGGGAATGGGACGGAAGATATCGTTTTTGCCATCTCCGTTTGGGGTAAATGCGTTGGGCACGTAGATCTGCGGCCCGTCTACATAACGCACCTGGATGGAATCATATCCGAGGCATCCCGCCAGGGTGGAAGCCTTCAGGTAATACTCGATGTTATTGGTACCCGAAACGACCGGGTCTGGAACGGTGGTGCTGCTGAGTCCGTCGGGCGGGGACCAGAAATAGTTATCCGCGCCGGTCGCATGAAGCTGGAACGAAATCCCACTGGAGATGATCGTGTCGTTGCCCGCAAAAGCAATCACGGGAGGATATACCCCGACCATCACGGTCTTTTGTTCGGACCTGGGACATCCCAGGGTGTCGGTCACCGTTACGGTGTAGGCCGTGGTGGATACCGGGGAGGCGGTGGGATTGGGCGCGCTGGTGGTGCTCAGGCCGGTGCCTGGGGACCAGGAATAGGAACTGCCCCCCGAAGCCATAAGGGGCACTGAGGTGCCATAACAAATGGAAGTATCCGGGGTCAGGACTACCTGGGGGGGTGGAACCACTTTTACATGCACCGAACTGGAACCCGAACAGCTTTCCAGACTGGCCAATACCGTATAAGTATCCGATGCCCTGGGGCTGATCACGACATCCCTTCCGGTTCCGACGGGATTTCCCATAGCGTCCACCCAGCTGAACCCATAGGGCCCGTCGCTGGAAGCATGCAGGTGGAGGTTGTCCCCCAGACAGATGGTGGTATCGTTACCCGCGCTTACCAGCAGGCGGGATTTGACGGTAATGTCCACCGAATCGGAAATGCTGCAGCCCTGGGTATCGGTGAAGGTCACCAGGTAAGCGGTGTCCTGCCGGGGAAAAATGGTGGGATCCTGGGTTCCCGGTGCAAGTATATTATAGGGCGGTCCCCAGGAATAGCTTCCAGGCACCGCGCTCATCGCGAAGATCTGAAGGCTGTCTTTGATGCAAAGGTCCGTGTCCGCCGATGCGGTGAGGGGAGGAGCCACATAGGTCTGAACCATCAGGGTATCGGACTGCAAACAGCCCTTGGAATTGCCCACCGTGAGGGCCACGGGGTAGGTCCCGGCATCCTTGTACTGGTAGGTCGGGTTCTGGAGGTTGGAGGTATCACCGTAGTTGCTTCTATCTCCGAAGTCCCAATGCCAGGAATCGATGGTGCCCAGGGAGTCCACCGATTTGTCCCGGAACTGGATGGGAATGGCCAGGCAGGCACCTATCTTGGAGAAGGCTGCATCCAGCACAGGATATACCACCACCTGGGTAGTAGCGCTGTCCCCGCAGGAGGCCCCGGGATCCACATTGAGCTTGACCAGGTAGATTCCGGTATCCCGGTAGGTATGGACCGGGTTGTAATCGGTGGAGGTGTCCCCGTCGCCGAACTGCCAGAGGTTGGTTTTGTTCGTGGTGCTGGAATTGGTGAAGTTGATGGTGAATCCCCTGCAACTTTTGAAATAAGGGGGGATGGAAGCCATCGCCTCCCTTTGACAGTTGGTCACTGAAATATGGAAATCCTTCCGGTCTGTCCCCACGGGGATCCCTCCCTGGTATTCCGTAACACATACCGCGATCACATAGGTACCCTCGGCCGGGGCGATCCCTGAAATGACCCCGGTGTGCGGGTTAATGGAAACCTGGGAGCCCATGGGGAATACAGGGGAATAGGGGTAGACATATTCCAGCGGGGCATAGGGCCCCGGGCTGGAGGTATCGGGGGCGGTATTAAAGGGAGAGCCCCCCGCATAAGCCTCGCAAAAGGAATAGGACACGGAGTCCCCGGAGGGGACTATGGCGGAATAATTGTAGGAGAACCGGGATCCCGAGCAGATCAGGACGGCCTCTTCATGGTCGAAATAAGGGCCCGATACCAGAGGGATTCCGGACAGGCCACCGGGGATCTGGGTGGTGTAGGTCGCTCCGATATTATAGGCGGTATTGGCATTGGTCAGCAGGTTGGTCCTACAGCAACGTTGGTACGTAATGGTATATCCATTCCGGTTATCCGGAAGGGTGATATTGGAATGGTAAGTGGCCATCTCATAACAGGCCTGGGGAGGGTTGATGATGCAGGGATCATACTTTTTGGCGCTGATCGTGGTGCGTCCCGCCAAAACCACCGTAATCGGTTCATTGAAAAGTTGGTTGTTGTCGTTATTGTAAATGGTATAGGTGATCAAAGGGTCGAAATCGGCATGTTGGGTATCCACCGGCTCGCATCCCCGGTAGAGTTTGAGGGTGACCGCATAGCGCTGGCCTCCTGACCCGTCCGATCCCAGGTACTGGTAGGACATTTCCCCGCCTATGATATGATGAGCCAGGGCCGGAAGGGCGAGTGCCATCGTGAAACCCAGCAGCAGGAGGCATTTGTTCACCTTATAAATTTACTTCAAATCGGTGGTTGAAGCAGAAACCCGCAAATCCGTTGAGGGACTGCTCCAGTTCATCGGGAGATTCGTACATGCCCATATGGGCGGCCTCTTCCATCCACAGGATCGAAGCGACCCGGGGCAATCCCATCTGGGGAAGGATCGCATCCGGGGGAACTACAGGATCCAGTTTTCCGGCTGCGAAAAGAACCGGTACCCGGGCCTGTTTCAGCACCTGGCAACGGTCCGGCCTTTCGAGCATGATCTGTTGATAACCAAGGAGAAGTTTGGGATCTATTCCCCCGAATTGCCGGATCAGCTTTTCCAGGATATCCGGATGGCGGAGGGCAAAGGTTGCGCTGAACAGGGAAGGAATCATTTGTTCCAGGTAGGGAAGGGAACCCTGGCTGCGGATCATTTCCATCGCCCGGACCCTCCCGTCCCTTTTCCCGGGGCTGTCGGCCTCCGCGGTGGAATGAACCAGGCCGATCCCCAGAAAGGCATCCGGATACCGGGCAGCCAGGGAAAGGACCACATAACCTCCCAGAGAATGGCCGAAAAGGACGGCGGGCCCGGCCTGCTCCCGAACCAGGACCTGGTATACCTGGTCGGCCAGACCGTCCAGGGTAGCGGGTAGCGGAAGCCGTTTGGAAAGGCCCCAGGCTGCAAGATCAGGGATGATGACCCGGAACCCGGAGGAAAGCGTCCCGGCTGTATGCATCCAGATGCTCCCGTCGAAAGGGAATCCGTGGACCAACAGGACCGCGGGCCCTGCTCCCGTAACCCGGTAACCGCATTGGCCCTCCAGGGAGCCGGTTTCCCATATTTGGGTCATGTCTAAACCAGTTGTGCCGGCCCGGGGCGATGATGGCTGGACCAGACCTTCCAGCTTCGGATCACCAGGGCTGCCGTAAGGGGGATCAGGGGAATGGGAAGGGGCTGGGGAAGCCAGGCCCAGGCGATCAGCAGGGCAATTCCCAGAACGGCGGTCGCTCCGCCGTACCATGCGGTCCACTTCCTTTTTTTGCCCAGGCTCAGACTGAAGACCACGTGGGTGGGCAGCGCCCAAAGCAGGTTCAGGTTCCAGGCGCATTGCCGGTGTTCGGTGCCCAGCCAGAGCAGCAGCATCAGGCAGCCGGCCAGACCGGGGACCAGGAAAAGGATCAGGTCGGTTCCATGAAGCAAGGCCTGGGGAATGCGGGGTTTCAGGAAAGTTATCCCGGCCAGTAATAGAAAGACCAGGGAGAAAACCATCAGGGGGCCGCTGAAAAAACCCGGAAGGGACTGGTTGTAGGTCGGAAGGAGGAGGACCTTTTCGGTGGTGTCCAGGGGATGGCCATCCAGGCTGGCCTGACCGACCGCCCGTTCCAGATAATCCGGCAAAAACTGGATCCCCGCGGGGCCGGCAGGGATATCCGTGGGAAGGCCCAGCAGGATGTCGATGCCCAGCCTGGTCCAGGGATAGGGTTCCAGGTAATAATCGAAGCCCTCCCGGTAGGTGTAACCGGGTGGGGCGAGCCTGGTTCCCATCCTGAGGCGGGATCCCAGGACGGATTCCAACAGGTCCCGGATCCGGGTAGAACAGTTATCATAAAGGAAATTGTAGCGGTAGAAGCGTTTTTCAGGCTGGTAATTGCTGATCAGGTATTGGTAGATCCGCTCCTTGTCTGCGCAGTCCAGGTTCAGGACCTGTTCGGTAAGTTTGCGCCCGTCCAGCCTGTCATCTTCCTGGAAATAATCAAAGGGCTCGTAGGAAAGGGCATAAAGCAGGGTGCCCCGCGCAAATTTTAAATAGAAAAATTTCGTACTGAAATCAAAGGTGCCGTAATTGAACACCAGGTCGGTGAAGTGCGCCGAATCCACCACCCTCAGGGCGCTGTGGCCCCAGATGGCGTAAAGCTCCGGAGCGGGTCCGGAGGTGAGCAGGCTGATGCGCAAACCGCAGGGCCTGGTTTCAGCCTGGGCGAAAGCAGGCAGGGTCCAGGCGAAAAAAAGGCAGGTAACCAGGATCTTTCTAAGCGGGTTCACCGGCATGGGTCCAGGATTTTAGGAATCCCGGGTGCTCCGGGGGAAGGGGGCTCCCGGGGCTCACCTGCTGTAATTGGGGGCTTCCTTGGTGATGATCACGTCGTGGGGATGATTTTCTTTTACGGTGGCGGCGGTAATGCGGATGAGCTGGGCTTTCTGAAGGGCTGCGATATCCCTGGCTCCGCAATAGCCCATGCCGGCCCTCAGGCCTCCGGTGTACATCTGGATTACTTCGCTGAGGACCCCTTTGTAGGGCACCCTACCCACAATCCCTTCGGGGACCAGTTTGCGAATGTCTTCCTCCACATCCTGGAAATAACGGTCCCTGCTGCCTTCGGTCATCGCCTCGATGGATCCCATTCCCCGGTAGGATTTGAACTTCCTTCCCTCGTAGATGATGGTTTCCCCAGGGCTTTCCTCGACCCCGGCGAAAATGGAACCGGCCATAATGCAGGAAGCTCCGGCTGCGATGGCTTTCACCATATCCCCGGTGTAGCGGATGCCCCCGTCGGCGATGACCGGAACGCCAGACCTGGAAATCGCTGAAGCGGACTCCATGATGGCGGTCAGCTGCGGCACGCCCACCCCGGTAACCACCCGGGTGGTGCAAATCGATCCCGGCCCCACCCCGACTTTCACCGCGTCGGCTCCGGCGGCGACCAGGGCCCTGGCTCCCGCTCCGGTGGCCACGTTGCCGGCGATCACCTGCAGGGTCGGGAAAGCGGATTTCACTTTCTTCAGGGCCAGGATCACCCCGGAATGATGACCGTGGGCGCTGTCCAGGACGATGACGTCCACCGCCACATTGACCAGGGCGGCCACCCGGTCCAGTATGTCCCCGGTGATCCCCACGGCGGCGCCGGCCAGCAGCCTTCCGAATCCGTCCTTGACGGCGATGGGGAAGCTCTTGAGCTGAAGGATGTCGCGGTAGGTGATCAGTCCGATCAGTTTTCCGGACCGGTTCACCACGGGGAGTTTTTCAATTTTGTATTGCTGGAGGATCTTCTCGGCCTTCTTCAGATCAGTGCCTTCCGGTGCGGTGATCAGGTTGTTGCGCGTCATCACCTCGCTGACCGGCCTGCGGTTGTTCCTTTCGAAACGCAGGTCGCGGTTGGTGAGGATTCCCGCGAGCTTTTGGTCCGATCCCACGATGGGGATGCCCCCGATTCGGTTTTCCCGCATCACTTTAAGCGCCTCCCCGATGGTTGCCGTCTCCGGCAGGGTCAGTGGGTCCAGGATCATCCCGCTTTCCGACCGCTTGACCTTGCGCACCTGCTCGGCCTGCTTTTCGATGCTCATGTTCTTGTGCAGGATACCGATTCCTCCCTCCCGGGCCAGGGCAATGGCCAGCGGGGCTTCGGTCACGGTATCCATGGCTGCGGAAACCATGGGGATCTGGAGGCGGATTTTCCGGGTGAGTTGGGTGGAGGTGTCGACCTGGCGGGGAAGCACTTCGGATTTGGCGGGCACAATGAGCACGTCATCGAAGGTCAGGCCATCACCGAAAAACTTGGAAACCGGGGTAGAGGAGGGCATTTCGCAATTATTTAACCAGGGAAATAATTGCGCACAAATATAAGACTTATTCCCTGGACGAAGGATTAAATGAAATGACCCTGCAGCACTCAGCGGTTCAGCCTGGCGAACCAGTTTTCCCCCTGTTCCCTGAGATTGCGTGCATCTCCGATCGCTGCTTCCAGCTGGTCCCTGCGCAGCGCTTCCATGACCTCGGTGGTGAAGGTTTCCACCGGCATACCGCCATGGGAGGAATTCTTATCGGGCCTGCGCTCATGTCCCAGTTCGGTGTCCACCGAGGGAGGAATGATCTCAAAAACCTGGACCGGGGTCTTGCGCAACTGGTGCCTCAGGCTCAGGGTCAGGGAATGCATGGCAGCCTTTGTTGCGCAATAAACGGGCATGAATGCAAGGGGAACAAAGGCCAGTCCGGAGGAAATGTTGATTACTGCGGCCTCCTGTTTGGAGCTCAGGGCCTGGGAAAGCAGGGAGGTCAGGTGGATGGGGGCCACCAGGTTGATTTCGACTTCCGCCCGGATGCGGTCCAGACCCACCGGGCGGGTTAGGTCTGAGGTGAGTTGTATTCCTGCATTATTGACCAGGACGTTGAGCCCCGGATGGTCCCGGAGCACCTTTTGGCAAAGGGATTCGCGCTGGGCGGGATCCTGCAGGTCGGCCTCATAGGGGATCAGACCGGCATAAAGGCTTCCTGCCTGGGCGAGCCTTTCCGCCCTGCGGCCGCAGATGATCACCTGACTTCCCGCCTCCAGGAAGGCTTTGGCCAGGCCCAGGCCGATGCCTGAAGTGGCCCCGGTGATCAGCACGGTATTTCCTGAGAGCTTCATATCGATTTCGAATTGTGGTTTCCTATTTGGCGGTAATGACCAGCCCGGTCCTGCGGTTCAGGGCCTTTCCCTGCTCCGTATCGTTGGTGGCCACCGGATGGGTTGCGCCATACCCCTTTGCCGAAAGCCTGTCTGCGGCGATTCCCCGGTCTGCAAGATACTTCACAACGGCTTCTGCGCGGTGCCGGGAAAGTTCCTGGTTATGGGATTCTGTCCCGGAATTATCGGTGTACCCGCTGATCTGGATATGGATCCCCGGATTTTGCCGCATCAGCCGGACGATCTGGTCCAGCTCGCCCTGGGACTCTGGCTTGAGGTCATACCGGTCCACGTCGAAGAAGATATTGTTCAGCGTCACCGAATCATTCACCGCCAGGGGCTGGAGGCCGATGTTGATATAAAATGGCTTGTCCGGGGAATTGGCCGGCAGGGAGAAATGGTGCGAATAAAACAGGTATCCCATCCGGTTCACATGGAAGGCGTAATCCGCTCCAACCGGAAGGGCCACCAGGTAATTGCCTGATGCGTCCGAGTGAACGCTGCTCAGGGTCTTTCCATTGGAAAGATCCACGAGATCAATTTCGCAGGAGAGGCGCTCCAGGGATTTGGAGTCATATACATATCCCCGGACAAACAGGGTCCGGAGTGGTCTTGCTGCCGGATAGAGGGTAAAAGAATAAAGGTCCAGTCCCCCCTTTCCATCGGCCCGGTCCGAGGCGAGATAGGCTGTTTTTCCATCGGATGCAACAAACAAACTGCCGTCGTGGTCGATGGTGTTGATGGGATAACCCAGGTTGACCGCCCTGGACCAGCTGCCATCGGGGTTTCTGCGGGAATAAAAAAGGTCCACCCCTCCGATGCCGGGCCACCCGTCTGACGCGAAATAAAGAGTCTGGCCGTCTGCATGGATGAAGGGGGAACTTTCATCTCCCGGAGTGTTGATGTTCGGTCCCAGGTTCTGCGGCGCCCCCCAACGGCCGTCGGCCTGCCGGTGGCTCACATAGATATCACTCCCACCGGATCCCCCGGGCCGGTTGCTGACGAAATACAGGTCCTGGTTGTCGGAGGAAAGGCTGGGCTGGGTGTCCCAGTATGCGCCGTTAATGGGAGGCCCGATGTTGCGGGGTTCGGTCCAACCCTGCGTGGTGCGTATCGCATAATAGATATCGCAGCTTCCGTATCCCCCCGGGAAATCGCATCCGGCAAACAACAGGATATTCCCATCCTGGGAAATATGGCCGGACCCTTCATTGTAAGCGGTGTTCACGGGAGGTCCCAGGTTTTTGGCCAGGCTCCATTTTCCGTCCGGCCCAATCTGGCTCACATAAAAATCCTCGTTCCTCCCCTGAAGAAGACGGGTGAAGTACATGGTGCTGCGGTCGATGGTCAGGCTTGCGGCATATTCCTGCATGGGAGAATTGATGCTGTCGCCGAGGTTGACCGGGTCGAAACTGTGTGCCGGATCGAGGGTGGAAAGGGCGAACCGGTAATGTTGCTCCCAGGCCAGGGCTTCCCGCTGCTGGCTTGAATCCGGTGCCGACCTGGAAAGATATGCGTCCATCATAACCAGGGCCTGCCGGAAAAATCCTTCCCCGGCAAAGGCCTTGGAAAGGGAGAACATCAGGTTTTTTGCAAACCCTGAATCAAGCCGGATCGCATGGGCCAGATTACCGGCGGCCAGGGAATACTCCTTATTCTGGAGCTGCAGGGTGCCGAGCTGGGCATAGGCATCCAGGAAGGCGGTATCTTCCTGGGTGGCCCGGATCAGGAACCCTTCTGCGATCTGGTCTGAGCTTTGACCCAGGGCGTCCTGGGCCCGCTGATAGAGGATCCTGGCTTTGTGGCTGATCCGGTTGATATCATAACCCTGGCCCCGGACCGCAAGGACCGTGAAAAGGGACAAAATGGAAAGCCAGAAATTTTTCATGGGACCAGCCGGAACACCAAATTACCGAAAATCGGGTTGGTCAGGGCAACCCGATATACTTGTGGAGCTGGAGGGAAAGGGCCCATTGGGGATGAGACTGGATATAATCCGTGAGCAGGGATCCGAGCAATTCCCTGCGGCTCCATTCCGGCTGGAGGTAGAGCCGGCAACTTGCAGACACCTGGGACGCATAACGTTCCGCCCATTGCAGGTCGGAAGGATGGTAAACCACCACCTTGAGCTCATCGGCACGGGGGCAGATCTCCGGAATCGGAGCCCTGAATTTTTTCGGGGAAAGGCAGATCCAGTCCCAATCCCCGCTCAGGGGGTAGGCCCCGGAAGTCTCCAGGTGGGTCTTCATTCCCGCCTGGTGGAGGGCGGCAGTCAGCGGATCCAACTGATGCATCAGGGGTTCGCCACCGGTGACCACCGCAATCCGGGCAGGGCAGGATGAAGCTTCGGCCGCAATCGAATCCACCGCGATCAGAGGATGGTCCTGTAAGGGCCAGCTCTCCTTTACGTCGCACCAGGTGCAACCAACATCGCAGCCCCCGAGCCGGATGAAACAGGCCGCGGATCCCTGGTGGAAGCCCTCGCCTTGCAGGGTTTGGAAAAGTTCCATTACCGGGAAGCGGACTTCCTGATACCGGAGTTTTTCAGTAAGGGTTTCCTGCTGCATATCGATCCGGTATGGTGTTATCGCGTTGATTTCAAGGGGAGGCTACCCGAAGGTTCCGATTCCCGGCTGGTGGCGGCCAGCAGGGTGTTTTTCAGCAAGCCGGCAATGGTCATGGGACCTACACCTCCCGGAACCGGCGTGATGAAACTGCATTTGGGTGCAACTTCATCAAAATCCACATCCCCCAGCAGCCGGTATCCGGATTTTCGGGATGGGTCCATCACCCGGGTGGTCCCCACATCCAGGACCACGGCCCCTTCTTTTACCATGGAGCCGCGGATGGATCCTGGCTTTCCGGTGGCGGCGATCAGGATATCAGCCTGGCGGCAAATCCCGCCCAGGTCGGGGGTATGCGAATGGCAAAGGGTCACCGTGCAATTTCCCGGATAGGCCTTTCGGCTCAGCAGGATGCTGACCGGGGTGCCCACGATGGCGCTCCTTCCCACCACCACGGCATGCCGGCCCGTGGTTTGAATTTGGTAATGAGCCATCAGCAGCAGCAAACCATAGGGAGTCGCAGGAGTATAGCCGGGCAGACCCGCGACCATCCGGCCCAGGTTCAGGGGATGAAAGCCGTCGACGTCTTTTTCCGGGCGGATGGAAAACACGATGGCAGCCGGATCAATATGGCCGGGTAAGGGCAGCTGGACCAGGATGCCGTCAACCTGCGGATCTGCGTTCAGGGTCTGGATTTCCCGGACCAGGTCTGCGGAAGGGACGGTGACGGGGAGTTGAAGCAGGCTCGATTCAAATCCTGCCGCCGCGCAGGCCCGGATCTTCGCTGCCACATAGGTCTGGCTGGCCCCTTCCTCTCCCACCAGGACCGCAGCCAGATGGGGAGGCCTTTTACCGGCCGCCTTCAGCCGGTCCGTCTCGGTGCGGAGCTCTTCCACGATCCGGGCCGAGACCATTTTGCCATCCAGTAATTGCATCCGGCAAAGATAAGCAGAAGCGCTCAGGGGTTTGGAGCAGGACGCTTAAACCAATTCGGGAAGGGCAGAGAGCACGGAAGGATCCACTTTGTTTTCGAATTTCCGGAAGTTCTTCAGATAAGATTCGGCGAGGGATTTTTCCTTTTGGTCGTAAGCTTCCTTGTCCTGCCAGGAAATCCGGGGATCCAGCAGTTCCGGGGTAACTCCGGGGCATGCGGAGGGCACCTGCAGTCTGAAAATCCCAGTGGAAGCGAAAGATTCCTTTTCGAGTTTTCCTTCCAGGGCAGCCCGGATCATGGCCCTGGTGCAGGGAAGAGGCATCCGCTTCCCGGTCCCAAAGCATCCCCCGGTCCAACCCGTGTTGACCAGCCAGCAGCGGCTCCGCGCGGCAGTCAGGCGGTCCCCCAGCATGCGGGCGTAGCGCATCGGATGCAGGGGAAGGAAGGGGGCTCCGTAGCAGGAACTGAAGGTGGAGCGGGGTTCGGTGATGCCCATTTCGGTCCCGGCCACTTTTGCCGTATAACCGGAAAGGAACTGGAACATGGCCTGTTCCCTGGAAAGCCGCGCAATGGGAGGCAGCACTCCGTGAGCATCACAGCAAAGGAAGAATATATGACGGGGGGCGGGACCCATGGGGGGGTCCTGGACCCCGTCCAGGTGATATAGGGGGTAGGACACCCGGGTATTCTCGGTGATGGAAACATCGGAATAATTTACGGTCCGGGTTCCCGGGTAAAACCGGGTGTTCTCCAAAAGAGCTCCGCTGCGGATGGCCTGGTAAATTTCGGGTTCCTTCTCCTGCTGGAGGTCGATGCATTTGGCATAGCAGCCCCCTTCGAAGTTGAAAATTCCCGAAGCATTCCACCCGTGTTCGTCATCGCCGATCAGCCTTCGGTCCGGGTCCGTGCTGAGGGTGGTCTTTCCCGTCCCGCTGAGGCCGAAGAAAATAGCCGTGTCCCCTCCCCGCCCGATATTGGCGCTGCAATGCATCCCCAGGACGCCCTTTCTCAGGGGAAGCCAGTAATTGAGGAACGAAAAAATACCCTTCTTGATTTCCCCGGTATACCCCGATCCGCCGATGATCAGGATCTTTTTGGTTAAATGGATCAGGGTGAAGTTTTCCTGGCGGGTCCCATGAATTTCGGGAATGGCCCTGCATCCCGGGGCGTGGATGACGGTCCAGTCCGGAAGCGGGGGGGGAGTGCCGGGTGCCGGCCGAAGGAACATGTTATAACAGAATAGGTTGGCCCAGGGGGTTTCAGTGACCATGCGGATATGAATCCGGCAGGAGGGGTCGGCACAGGCCGAGCCGTCCCGGACCCAGACCTCCCTGCCTTTAAAATAGCGGGTGATCCGGCGGTAGAGCTGGTCGAATCCCTTTTCGGAAAAGGGGAGGTTGATTTCGTTCCAGTTTATGGTGTCGGCCGTCAGGTCATCCTTCACGATGAACCGGTCCTTCGGGGCCCTCCCCGTGAACGCTCCCGTACGAATCATCAGGGCGCCATTATCGGCCAGATCGCCCAGGCCCCGGGAAAGGGTCTGGCGAATCAGTTCATCCGGGGAATTCTGGTCATGGGCCACCGCATAATCCTGGATTCCCAGGGTACTCAACCCCTCCGTTGGGGACAGGGTATTTTCGGATTGCATGCCCTCCGCTTTGTTACAACACAAAGCTATGACTTTTTTGAAATTATCAAATTCTAAGGCTCAATTACCCACTCCGATTCGTGAACGTTCAGAAAAACGGCATAAAAAATACGATTTGTCCATTTTTCGTTCGTTCGTTTCGGGGGTTGGGAAGGAGGGGATTGGGGGGTGGTGGAGGCAAAAATCAAGGGCGGAAAAAGGGTTGGCCTCTTTCCGCCCTTGCGGCAACGGTCCATAAATTGGGCTTCCGGGAAGGTACCCCGACCCTGAAATGGGGCAGGATCATCCCGGCAGGGAAAAGAAAATTAATCCCCCGACCCGGATTTCAGGAAATTGCCCTGGGAATCGAAGATCAAATCCTTCCCCTTCATTTCCACTTCGTAGGTCACCGTTCCCTGGGCATCGGTGATTTTTCCTGCTTCACTGATCTTGGTGCCCTTGTCATGTGCTGCCACATAGGAGACGGCGCCTTTGGGCAACTGGCTGGCAGAGATGGCGATCTCCATGTTTACGAATGCCCCGGAGGGGCTGAACTGGATAGAATGGTCTTCTCCGCTTTTTCCCCCCCAGTTGGCTTCGTAGTTTCCATTTTCTCTTTCCCAGGTCACTTTGGCGTTGGAGGAGGCCGGGAATTTCTGTTTGAGGGCTTTGGTCACCACTCCGGGAATGCTGGAGGGGGAGAGGGTCTGACCCCAGGCCGGAGCCGAAAACAGAAAAGCGCAGGCCAATAGGAGATGATTTTTTTTGATCATGGCGATTTCATTTAGGTGAATGATTTAACAAAATTATCGGGGGATTCTGAACCAAATTAGCAATTCGTGGAAGGCCCGGGGACGGGCCGGTTGGTCCACCGGACCAGGGTTAGGCGGGTTATTACCGTTTCCCGTATTTTAGTGCGAAATCCAGCCCATGAAATATGCGCCTCTCCCCGCTGAATTGTTCCGCAATAACCGGAAGCGGTTCGTGGACCTGATGGTACCGGATTCCATCGCCATCTTCAATTCCAACGATGAAGTGCCTTCCAACGGGGACACCCTCTATCGGTTCCGTCAGAATTCCGACCTGCTTTGGCTTACCGGGATCGAGCAGGAGGATAGTATGCTGATTCTTTATCCGGGTAACCCCGATCCCCGGTACCGGGAGGTGCTGGTCCTGGTGCGGCCCAATGAGCTGAAGGAAAAATGGGATGGAAGAAGGCTTCGTAGCGAGGATGGGGAGCGGATCTCGGGGATTCCCACCGTGGTATGGCTGGACAGCCTGGAACCCTTGCTGCGGATCTGGATGCATGACGTGGAAAAGGTTTACCTCAATTCCAATGAGAACGACCGGAGGGGAGGCTTTTACCCCTCCCGGGATTTTCGTTTCTGCGAAAAGATGAAAAAGGAATATCCCCTCCACGGGTACCTCCGGGCGGCGCGGATTCTCAAGGAGCTTAGGCCGGTGAAAACCAAATGGGAGATTGGGGTGATCTCCAAGGCCATCGACATTACCGGTTCGGCGTTCCGCAGGCTGCTGCGCTACATCCGTCCCGGAGTCATGGAAAACGGCATCGAAGCGGAGATCGTCCATGAATTCCTGAGCCAGGGCGCTACCGGGGAAGCCTATCCCTCCATTCTGGCCAGCGGAGACCGGGCCAGAACCCTGCACTATATTGCCAATTCCGGGCAGTGCCTGGATGGGGAGCTGGTCCTGATGGATTTCGGGGCGCAGTATGGAATTTTCAATGCCGACCTCACCCGGACGGTTCCGGTCAATGGCAAATTCACCAAAAGGCAGCGGGAAGTATACCAGGCCTGCCTGCACCTGCACCGATATGCGGCATCGATCCTGAAACCTGGCCCGACGGTGAACGAATATGAGACCTCCGTGTATGCGGAAGCAGAAAAGACCTTTATCAAGATCGGGCTGCTCAGCCGGTCCGAAGTCAAAAACCAGGATCCGGAAAATCCAGCCTACAGGCAATACCTTTATCACGGGATCTCCCATCACCTGGGTATCGACGTGCA
>DATKSX010000063.1:0-18442 GCA_035531415.1 Chitinophagaceae bacterium | reverse complement strand
GATTTTTTGGCCCTGAACAAGCCCTCCGGGATGCTCAGCATCCCGGACCGCTTCAGCCCCGGGATTCCAAGCCTGTCGGTGACCCTTCAGAAAAGGTTTCCGGAAATTTACACGGTCCACCGGCTGGACCGGGATTCCAGCGGACTGATCCTGTTCGCCAAAACCAAAAGTTACCACCAATGGCTTTCCGGGGTTTTCGAATCCAGGAAGGTGGAGAAGGAATATCTCGGAATTGTGGTCGGGATATTGCCCAATGCAGCGGGCACCATCGACCTCCCCATCACCACCCATCCCGTGGTCAAGGGAAAAATGATCGCAGCCAAAAACGGCAAACCCTCCCGGACCGATTATGAGGTCGCCGAGCAGTTTAAATCCTTTTCCCTGCTGAAACTGAGGATCCATACGGGAAGGACCCATCAGATCCGGGTCCACCTCGCCACCCTGGGCTTCCCCCTGGTGGGGGACAGCCTTTACGGCAACGGCAGGCCCGTATTGCTATCCCATCTCAAGCCGGGCTACAAAAAGAATAAAAACGAAGAGCAGGAATCCCCGCTTTTGAGCAGGCTGGCCCTCCATGCCTTCAGGCTGACCTTCCCGGATCCGGAAGGGATCCGGATAAACCTGGAAGCCCCTTTGATGAAGGACATGCGCGCCCTCCTCCAGCAACTCCGGAAAGTCAACTCCCTTCAGGAATAAAATACGATAACCCCCTTCGGTGGGGATGGATACCAGACGGTTTGGAGTGGAGGGATTTTTCCCCCGGGCTTGTATTTTTTTCTTCCTGTCCTTGCGGTTCAGATTATGGATCAGATATTGGGCTGGGGCGTAGTTCTCAGATAAGGTTTGATGATCTTGTGCCCCTTGGGGAATTTCGCCGGGATATCCTCCGTCTTTACTGCTCCCGTGATGATCACATCCTCACCGTGTTTCCAGTCCGCAGGAGTGGCCACACTGTAACTGGCGGTAAGCTGCAGGGATTCCAGCACCCGGAGGACTTCCTGGAAATTCCTTCCGGTTGCGGCGGGATAGGTGATGATCAGCTTGACCTTTCGGTCCGGTCCGATGATGAACAGGGACCTTACGGTGGAGGTTTCGGAAGCGTTGGGATGGATCATGTCGTAAAGGTTGGCCACCTTCCGGTCCGGATCGGCGATCAGCGGAAATCCTACGCTAACGTTCTGGGTCTCATTGATATCTTTCACCCAGCTTTGGTGAGATTCCAGCGGATCCACGCTTACCGCTAGGACCTTGGTGTTCATTTTTGCAAATGTTTCCTGTAGCGCCGCAGTCCTTCCAAGCTCGGTAGTGCAGACCGGGGTAAAATCAGCAGGGTGGGAAAACAGGATGCCCCAGCCATTGCCCAGGTAATCATAAAAATCGATTTCTCCTTCCGTGGTTTTCGCATGGAAATTTGGCGCGGTGTCTCCTAATCTCAAACTCATAAAAAAGGGATTAAATGGTTCAAAAATATTATCTCTACCAAATTAGTAGATTAAATGGACCGGACAAAATTTTTTAGTCCCGCGGCGGAACATCCACCAATTTCCAGTTGCAGTAGGCCCAAAGCCTATGGCCTCCCAGGATCCGGTTTTCCACGAAGCTTAAAATCCTGTTTTTCAGCTTTTCATGCTTCACCCTGGGCCGGTTCCGGGCCAGCCTACGGCCATAATTCAAATGGTCTTTCCAATTAAACCGGGAAATCATCCCGGCCATGACCCGGGGGTGGGTTTCCCGGAATCGGGGAAGCCTGCCCAGGGGTCCGTAATCAAAATCGGCAGTTTTTGACCGGTAGGCTTCCTCGGTGGCTTTCCTTCCCTGGTGCAGGGTATCTTGCTGTTTCTTTTTGCCCTGCATCAGACCAGGAGGACGCGCATAACCGTAGTGGAAAATCCTTGCAGGCAGGGCAACCACCTGCAGCTTCTCGTTACCCCTGCGGAAGGACTGGGCATCCCGGAAGGAAGAAATCCCGGAATGGTTGCGGATGATCCGGATATCCTGCTGGTACCAGCTGTGGCAGTCCAGCACATGGTCATAATCCCCCCAGAAATGCCGAAACCGGAATAAAAATCCATCCACCCGGGGTTCTTCCAGGTACCGGTTGCAGGCCTCCCGGATCGCCGGGAGGTCCTGCTCATGGACGACCTCGTCTGCCTGAAGATAGAAGCACCAGTCTCCTAGGCAGTTGGAAAGGGCAAAATCGGTCTCTTCCCGCAGGATCCGGGCGTCCTGAAAGGAAGATTCTTCCCATACCCGGTCCAGGATCCTGATTTTGGGGGAATTCAGAGACTGGATCAATTCCCGGGTATGGTCATCGGAATCCCCTTTTCCCAGGGCCACGATGAATTCGTCCACGATGGGAAGCACCGATGAGATCGACTCGGTGATGGGATAATAAAACTTTTCGGCGTTCCGGGCCATGGTGAAACCGGAAATCATCATGGAGTATCCTTTGCCCAAAAATAACGGGTAAACTCCTGAACCCCGGATAATAATAAAGGGTATTTATAACCTTTTAGGAACCCGGTCCGGGTAATTTTACTCCGGTGCAAAATATTTCATCCTCAGTTCCCCAATATTCTATGTTGTCCTATGCTGATGCCCGATGCATAGAGGACCTGTCAGCAAAAAATATTCCTATAAGTGAATTTCAAAAAGGGGTAGGAAGTTTCAGGGTGCCCAAAGCTCAGCGGAGCATGGTCCGGGCCATAAACCGGGAAAACATACCGGTCCCAGCAGGGAATTTCCTGAATTGAGCTGGTTCAGTTGATCGTTTCCCCGTTGGAAATCTTCCAGGCATAATAGGCCATTTTGAATTTGACTTCGTCCTTCAGCCCGGCTTTTTCCATGGCGGTGGCTTCGTCAAAATCCAGCTCCAGGTACCCCAGATAGAGCTTGTAGGACTTAATGAGCAGCCGGAGGCATTTATAGTAATTCTGCCGGTAGAGATTCTTTTTATCCATCGGGCGGGGGGCCACGGTTACCAGGTCCTCAATGAGGGTGATCCTGGGGTTTTCCTCCCAGTGTCCCGGGGCCACTTCCTGCTCGGGGTGATAGCCCCTGAGGCGGCAGCGGTCCAGCAGGGCAGGCATCCCGAAGATCTGCTCGATGTCCACCACCTGGGCGGTCTCAAGACCCCCTTCCAGCCTTTCCACAAGGAGCATCTGGATTTCATCCCCAAGGTCCCCGTGAAGGCGCAACAGCTTGTTCAGGGTTTCAAACTCCAGAACATAATCGGTTTTAAGCGGGATCTGCTCCCCAAGCTGGTAGCCCCAAAGGGTTACCCATTCGGTCTGGTCCATTACGATCTGCCGGAGGGCGATACCGGGAAAATCCAGCAAATGGTTTTCCCGTGAGTCTTGCTTTTTCATGCTGACGGTTTTTACTCTTCGGGTTCAAAGTTGGACCCTCCCTGCGCAATGGATTTGCGTTGCGGAGATTAAATCTTAGCTTGGAGGAGGTTTTTTATGGTCAACAAAGATGCCCTTTCCCGGTACCGGTGGATCGATGAGCGCCTGAGGAACAAAATGCTCCCCCCGCCCACGCTGGAAGATATCCTCCGGTATCTGTCTGAAAAAATGGGAAAGCAGGTCAGCAAAAGAACCCTCCAGAAGGATATCGCCGATATGCGGTATTCCGGCGAATTGAACTACCAGGCCCCGATCGAATATTCCCAGGCTTCCAGGACCTATCATTATTCAGAGGAAGGCTATTCCATCAGCAACATGCCGGTTTCCGAATACGATCTCCAGGGACTGGAGATCGCCATCAGCATCCTGGAACAGTTCCGGAACCTGCCGGTGATCAGCCAGTTCGAGGATGCCATCCTCAAAATCGCCGCCTCCCTGAAGATCAACCGGGAAAGGCTCCACCAGGGAAATACCCTGATCCGACTGGAAACCCCCTCGTTATACCGGGGCCTGGAATGGATTACCGAAATCGTGGAAGCGATGAAGCAATCCCGGGTGCTTCGGATCAGCTACCAGTCCTTCCGCAGGGATGCCCCCACCGAGCACCTGGTGGAACCCTACCACCTGCGGGAATACCTGAACCGGTTCTATCTGGTGGGGAAAAGCACCGGCTCCCATCCACCCCGGATCCTGACCTTTGCCCTGGACCGGATCATCGGGGTCTGGCAAACCGGGAAGACCTTCGACCCGACCCATTTCGACGATACCGAATATTTTGGTGATGTGCTGGGCATATCCACCTCCGATACCAAGCCCCGGCTCATCGAGCTGTCCTTCACCCCGGCCCAGGGCAAATACATCAAATCCCAACCCATACACCATTCCCAGCGCATTGTCCGGGATACCCGGGACCAGCTGATCATCCGGCTGAAGCTGGCAGTGAACCATGAGCTCCTCATGCTGCTGCGCAGCTATGGATCCCAGGTCCGGGTAATCCGGCCCCTGGACCTGGCTTCCCGGATCCGGGAAGAGGCCGAAGCCACCCTGAAGCTGTATCAGTCCTGAACGGTAGCGCCCGGAGCAGGTTCGATTACAGGAGCTGCGGCCGGTTTTCTGCGGAAAAAGGATTTCTGGAAAAGGATGATGGCAATCACCCCAATTGAAATGGATGCATCCGCGATATTGAATACGTAGGAGAAGAAATTAAAGTAATGGCCTCCGATCAGGGGCAGCCAGCGGGGCAGAAATCCCTGGTAGATCGGGAAAAACAGCATGTCCACCACCCTTCCGTGAAGAAAGGAGCCGTAGCCGCCACCGGGAGGGAGTAACCGGGCCACCTGGTGCACATAATCCGGGGAACCGGAAAAAAGTAACCCGTAGAAAAGGCTGTCGATGAGATTGCCCAGGGCGCCGGCGATGATCAGGGCCCCACATACAATCAGTCCCCGGTGATATTTTTTGCGGATCATGGAATGAATCAGGAAAAACCCTGCCGTTACGGCACCCAGCCGGAACAAACTTAACAGGAGTTTTCCTCCGCCGTTTCCCAGGTCGATCCCGTAGGCCATCCCTTCGTTTTCCACGAAATGGATCCTGAACCAGCTTCCGATTACCCGGATGTCCTGACCCTGGAACATGTGGGTCTTGACCCAGAACTTCAGACCCTGGTCGAGGCAAAGAATACAAAAAATGATCAGCAGAAAATACCGATAACGCATCCCGAGTGTTTTGGCAAATGTAGTCGGAAAATAAGATTCCGGCCGGAGGAGGGAGGCCATCAATCATCCATCCCGCTCCAGATTGCGCCGCCGATGCTGTTGCGCGAGGCCCCCGTAACGGAAGCCAGCGTGGTGTCCATCTGGCGCCAACGGAGCACTCCGATGAAGGCCATGATCAGGGCTTCCTTGAATTTTACCAGACGGTCGTCCGGGATCACCACCGTGACCCCCCTGGAGGAAACCGCCTGGACGATTCGTTTCATCAGGAAACGATTAAATACCCCCCCGCCGGTTACCAGCATTTTTCCAGACCCCTTCCAATCCAGCAGCCCCAATGCGCCCGAAACCTGGATGGCAATATGCTCGCATACCGTCCGCAGACCCGCTTCTCCCGGAGCCTTCCCCAGGACCATGGGGAGCAGTACTTCCGTTCCGAAGCCGTTGTCCAGGGATTTTGGAGGGGGCCGGCGGTAAAAGGGAAGGGTGTTCAACTGATCCAAAAGGGTAGAATTGAGGGTCCCCGCTTCGGCCAATTTTCCCCCGTCGTCGTAAGGCACCCCCAGGGTCATGGCGATTGCATTGAGCAAACTGTTGGCCGGACAGATGTCGAAGCCGTGATAGCCATCGGGACCTTTGCAGGAAATATTGGAGATCCCTCCCAGGTTGAGCAAAAGATCGAAATCCGCGAACAGGTGCATCTCCCCGATTGGGACCAGGGGGGCTCCCTGGCCACCCAGGGCAACGTCCATGGCCCTCAGGTCACTGACCACCGGAAGGCCGGTGATGGCGGCGATGGAGGCACCGCTTCCCAGTTGGGCGGTCATGCCCCGCCCGGGCTCATGGAAACTGGTATGCCCATGGCTGCAAATGAAATGGACCTGGTAGTCCAACCCATGGTCGTGAATGAATTCCAGGATCCTGCCCCCCGTATAACGGCCGTATTCCTGATCCAGGACCAGGTAAGAGGCCGTATCCATGCTGGTGGATTGGCGGAGCCGTTCGGTCCATTGGGGGGGATAGGGATAACAATCTGCTTCGATGATTTCATAGGACCAGGCCCCTCCCTTTTCCTGGATCGCGGCAAATACCAGATCCAATCCATCCAGCGAACTGCCCGACATGGCGCCAATCACCTTATAGACCATGGCCGATTTTCACCAAATGTAGGCAAGGAAATTTTTTTATCTTAACCCGTAAATGCCCCCATGATCATCCGGCTAAGTGAAACCCATTCCCTCGTGGGACAATGGCTCAGCGAGATCCGGGATGTCTCCGTTCAGGGAGACCGGATGCGGTTTCGGCGGAACCTGGAACGGTTCGGGGAGGTGGCAGCCTTTGAAATCAGCAAACAGCTGGAATGGGTACCCAGGGAGATCACCACCCCGCTGGGGGTGGCCATCTGCCACACCCTCAGGTCCCAGCCGGTAATCGCCACCATCCTCAGGGCGGGGATTCCACTCCAACAAGGCCTGCTGAACTATTTTGACCAGGCCGACGGCGCATTTGTATCGGCATACCGCCACCACCCAGGGGATGATTCGTTTCAGATCGTCCAGGAATATGTTTCCGGTCCTCCCCTGGAAGGAAGGGTCCTGATCCTGGCCGATCCCATGCTGGCCACCGGAGCCTCCATGGTCCGGGCAATCCGGAGCCTCAGGGAGGCAGGGGAGCCCCGGGCCATTCATGTCGTGGCGGCGATCGCCACCACCTCTGGGCTGGAGGCTGTTCAGGCTGAGGGAGAAAAAATCCTCATCTGGGCAGGGGATATTGACGAGCAACTGAACGCCCGCGGCTATATCGTTCCGGGATTGGGGGATGCAGGAGATTTGGCCTATGGCCCTAAATTTTCGAATTAATCATTTATGATCTGATAATATTTGATTTATACATAATTTAATAACACGATACAAATAATTTGCCCCCGCTAATTTTCCCGGACCGGTCATGTGGTGTCCGATTCCCTTCGTAAATTGGATGTTTTTGCCCCTAACCCGGACGGTGCCTTTAACCAATGCCTAATCTCGGGAAACTTCTGTCGATATTTTTGGTGCTCGGGCCTGCCATCAGCCGGGCGCAGGATCCGCATTTCTCGCAGTTTTTCGCCTCCCCCCTTACCCTGAACCCGGCCTATACGGGTTTTTTTAACGGCGATATGCGGGTAGCCGCAAATTACCGGAGCCAGTGGTCCAGCATTTCCACCCCCTTCATTACCGGAACAGTATCTGCGGACATGGATATCCTGAAAAATGTGATCAACCCCAACGATGTGTTCGGTGTCGGGATCATGGCCCTCTATGACCAAACCGGAGGAGGAGGACTGCTGGAAAATTATGTCGGTGTGTCCACGGCATACCACAAGGCCCTCGATGTGAATGGCCAGCAGACCCTCGGATTGGGAGTCCAGGTCACGCTGGTCCAGAAAAGGCTGGATTTTTCCAAGCTGGTTTTTGAGAACCAGTTGGGCACCGAAGGATTCGACCCTTCCATCCCCAGCGGAGAGACCTTTACCAACACCAACATCACTTATTCGGATTATAATGTGGGCATGCTCTACAACGCGACCATCCAGGATAATTCTAATGTCTATTTCGGGGCCTCCTATTACCATATTACCCAACCCCAGGAATCCTTCCTGGGGGAAAACAACCGGATCCATTCCCGCATTTCCATCCACGGCGGGGGAGCATTTCCCATCAATCCGACGACTAATTTCTATGCCAGCGGGCTGTTCATGAAACAGGGCGGGGCCACCGAAACGGATTTTGGAGGCGCCTTTGGACTTGTGGTGGACAATGACCCAGTGGCCCCAACCGTGTTTTTTGCGGGCTCCTGGTTCCGGTGGAATGATGCCCTTTCACCCTATGTCGGTTTGGAGACCAAGGGATTCAGGGTAGGGCTCACCTATGATGTGAACATCTCCGGCCTTTCGGCCGCATCCAATTACCGGGGAGGAATTGAACTCTCCGTCATCTACCTGAAACCTCCTGCCAATCCAACCGGAAAAAGGCTCCATTGCCCTGAATTTTGATTTTCTATATTATTTCTTTTATTAATTTGTTAAAATGATTTATTTATATAATTACCTTTATTCCCGGAGAGGAATGGTGCCCTCCTTCCGGCCCTTCGGACTCTCCCCCTATTCCTAGCGAAAAACCACCACCCTAAAGGGCGTTTGTTCACTATGGTCCCACCTTCATCCACCCCTGCTCCCGGGGAAAAAAACCCTATGCAATCAGTTTCCCAACCCACCTACCGGGTATCCTGCGATGCCCTTCTTGAAAAAATTCCGGCGTTGATTTATATCCGGGACAACCGGACCGGCGGCATCAAATGGTGCAACTCTGAAATGGAAAAGGCCTTGGGTTATACCATGCAGGAAATCATCGGAAAGGGAACCCGGATCTTCATGGAACTCATGCATCCCGACGACCTTTACTTGGCGGACAACAAAAAATACAGTTCCACCATTCTTGCCAATTTCGCGGGAGTGATCCGTGCCAGG
Organism: Chitinophagaceae bacterium; assembly: GCA_035531415.1. Taxonomy (GTDB): domain Bacteria; phylum Bacteroidota; class Bacteroidia; order Chitinophagales; family Chitinophagaceae; genus JANWKA01. The sequence continues at coordinate 9,815 of DATKSX010000063.1, read as the reverse complement.
TCCCGGAACAGCGGGGAGTATAAATGGTACCTGGGAATCAGCACCGTGTTCCAGACCTCCCCGGAAGGAGAGGTCCTGGAAAAGCTGCTCCTCTTCGTGGAATTCAATTCCTCCCTGATCATTCAGAACAAGGAACAGATCAATAAAGCGATCCGTCATGCCCTAAGTTCCCAGAACCGGGATCTGTTGCAGCGCCTCAACAACCGGGAGAAGCAGATCATCCAGCTGGTTGCAACCGGCTCCAGGAACAAGGAAATCGCCAAAAAGCTCCATCTCAGCATCCATACCGTGGAAGGTTACCGGAAGAATATCCGGATGAAGCTCAATGTCAAGAATACCCAGGAATTGCTCGCTTTGGCAAAAAACATTGGTTTTTAGGGGGTTAATAAAATTCCTTTTTTCAAAAACCCCCATTAATGGGGATTGCCTGCTGTTGCGGACCCACCTACTTTTGTTTCCTCCTTTCATCCGCTCAAATATCGGATCACAATGATCGAACCCAATTTCGGAGTGGCTTCTGCAATCGAGGACTTCAAACAGAACCATTTTGGTTCCCTGGAAGCTTCAGAGACGAAGTACCAGGATCTCAGGGAAAAACTAACCCGCCAATATAATCTGGAAAAGGATCTGAAAACCCGGATTACTCTTCAAAACCTACTGATGGAACTGGACGATGCTTACTTTGATTTCGCCAAAAGGCAGATGAGCAAGCAACTTTCGCGCAATTTCCTTTAGGAGATTTCCCGGTCCCAAACCGGTGCCCATTTATAAAAGGCGGGTAGTAGGCCGGCCTTTTATTTTTTCCCCGGGATCCAAACCTTTCGCCCGGCTCACCCAGGGATTACCCCGGATATGGAACCGCCAGGGCTGGTAGGCATCAGGCCCGGCATAGGAAATGCCGATCCGTGTGGAAGCCACAATTTCCGAGGTTTTCAGCGTTCTTTTCCCCTTCCGGATCCAGATGTTTTTTCCCGTAAGGCTTTCGCCCGTATGCAACCGGCGATCGATTCCAAGGGCCCTGGAAAGACTACCCGGCCCGGAGGTGAGGGTGTGCTCGGGTTTCTCCTTTCCTGACCTGCGCAGCATGACCCCGATTCCCTGGATGGGTTCGAGCGCCCGGATCAGGATGGCATGGGGAATTTCCTTTTGGTTGGTGACGATATTGAACAGGTGATGGATTCCGTAGCAGAGGTAGACATAAGCCTTTCCCCCTTCCCCAAACATGATTTCGGTCCGGTCCGTCCTCCTGCCTGCCCAGGCATGGGAGGCACGGTCCGTTACACCCTGGTAGGCTTCCGTCTCCACGATCATTCCGCTGGTGATCTCGCCCCCGATTCGGGTGACCAGCACATTTCCCAACAGTTGCCGGGCAATGGAGATCACGTCTGCTCCGCAATAAAAGGCCTTCGGTAATTTTGCCATCCGGTGGAATTTTGAATTGGTTTTCAACAAGGAAGGGTAATTTGCGGGAACAAAACTACGGCAACTTGTTTTCTTTCAGAGAGGTGATCCGGGCGATCCGGTGTTATGGCCTGGCCCATACCCTGATACGCAGGCAGCGGTTATTGAAATGGATCCTGTTGCCCGGCCTGATGTTCATGGGCCTGTTCAGTTTAGGAACCTGGCTGGTCTGGATTGCTTCGGAACTGGTCACAACGGATATCAACTCTTCCCTGGGGGTTTCCCGGTGGATCCAGCGGCTGGAAAGTGGATGGGTCAGCTTTTTTTTTATCCTGCTGGGGCTTTCTGTCCGGCTGGTTTTTTTTTCTTTCTTTTTTTCCCTGCTCAAATACCTGCTGGTCATCGTGCTGGCCCCTTATTTTGAACGGATGGCCTCCCTCACCGAATCCTTCATCAACCCCATGGAGCCCCGGCCTGCCCAGCAGTTGCATGTAGTCCAACGGGCAGCAACCCTTGCGGCAAGGAACGGGACCATCCAGACGATCGTCCTGGGGATCCTGCTGGTGCTTTCCTTCATCCCTGTGGCAGGCTGGGTCACTCCCCTGGTTTGCTTTGTGGTGGAATGTTATTATTTCGGGTTTGCGGTCCTGGACCATGCCTGCAGGCTGCACCGCCTTTCTTACTCCCAGAGCATCAATTTCATCAGCGACCACCGTGGACTCGCCATTGGCAACGGCCTGGTATTCTATCTGTTCATGTTTATCCCGGTGGCCGGATGGATCCTCGGCCCCGGATATGCCATGGTCGCGGCCACGATCAGCCTGAGACAAAAAAGCTAAGGATGGAGTCCGCAGCCGGCACCCTCTACCTGATCCCCTGTACCCTGAGCGAGGGGATGGACCGGACCATTCCACCGCAAACCCGGGAAAAGGCCCTGCAGCTGCGGCATTTCTTCGTCGAGCAGGAACGGACCGCAAGGCATTTTTTGAAATTGCTGGACCCTTCCATTCCGCTGGATGAGGTCCGTTTGTACCGGATGGACCAGCATCACCCCGCCGACCTGGAAGTTGCCCGCCAGATCCTCAAATCAGGAAAGGACCTGGGCATCCTCAGCGAGGCGGGATGCCCCGGGATCGCCGACCCGGGCAATACCCTGGTACGGCTTGCCCACGGGCTGGGAGCCAGGGTAATTCCCCTGACCGGCCCGAGTTCCATCCTGCTGGCCCTGATGGCCTCGGGGATGAACGGCCAACAGTTCCGGTTCAACGGGTACCTACCGGTAAAGTCAGCGGAACGGATCCAGGCGATCCGGGAACTGGAACAGCAGTCCACCCGGCAGCGACTCACCCAGATCTTCATCGAAACCCCCTACCGGAACAACCAGCTCGTGGCCGATATCCTTCAAACCTGCCAGCCGGATACCCGACTCTGCATTGCAGCGGGGATCACCGGCCCCGGGGAATTCATCCGCACGCTTCCGGTCCGCGGATGGAAAACCCAAATACCGGAGCTCCATAAGGTCCCGGCCACCTTTTTGCTGGATGCGGAAAATTCCCGCTGACCGGACCCCTCTCGCCGGCCGGCTCTGCCCAATTCTTGGTACCTTTAAGCCCCTTAAACCCGGACCCGGAATGCATATCGGAATCGTCTGTTATCCAACTTATGGCGGCAGTGGAGTGTTGGCCACCGAATTAGGTAAAGCCCTGGCCGACAAGGGGCACCGGGTCCATTTCATCACCTACCAGCAGCCCGTCCGGTTGAATCATTTTCACGCCAACATCTATTACCATGAGGTCCGGGTGCCCACCTACCCCCTGTTCGACTACCCTCCCTATGAAACCGCCCTCTCCAGCACCCTGGTGGACGTAGCCTCCAACAGCAAACTGGATCTGCTCCATGTCCATTACGCCATACCGCATGCTTCCGCGGCCTATCTCGCCAGGCAGATCCTGCTCAAGCAGGGGAAATACCTTCCGGTGATCACCACCCTGCATGGGACCGATATCACCCTGGTAGGCCGCGACAAAACCTATGCCCCGGTGGTGACCTTTTCCATCAACGCCTCCGATGCCATCACGGCGGTGTCAGAAAACCTGAGGGAGGAAACCTACCATTCCTTCAAAATCGAGAAGGAAATCGAAGTGATTTACAATTTCGTGGACCTGGAAAGGTTCAGGCGCAGGGAGCTTCCGGAATTCCGGGAAGCCATCGCGCCCAACCAGGAAAAAATCCTGTTGCATGTCTCAAACTTCAGGAAAATCAAAAGAGTTGAGGATGTCGTAATGATCTTTAAGAAGGTGCATGAGGCCATCCCCTCGAAGCTCCTGCTGGTGGGAGACGGACCCGACCGGCCGGTAATCGAAAACATGTGCCGGGAGCTGGGCATCTGTTCCGATATCCGTTTCGTAGGAAAACAGGAACAACTGGAAGACGTTTTGGCGATTTCCGACCTTTTCCTGCTTCCTTCAGAATATGAAAGTTTCGGGCTGGCAGCCCTTGAGGCCATGGCCAGCGAGGTGCCGGTGATCTCCACCAACGTCGGTGGTCTTCCGGAGATCAATATCCAGGGGGAAACCGGTTTCATGGGAGCGGTGGGGGATGTGGATACTATGGCGTACCATGCTATCGAACTGCTCAGCGACGAGGAGATGTTGCGGTCCTTCCGGTCCAATGCCCTCCGCCAGGCAGAAAAATTCGACATCAAGAGGATCCTGCCCAGGTATGAGGCGCTGTATAACCGTTTCATCCCTTCAGCTCCTTAAGAAAGGGGGAGCATTTGGGAATGAGAGTTCATCCGCCCGGGAATATTTTTACTAAGGAGATACTTCAGACGATCATTTACATTTTGAAAATCCCTTACCATAATCCAAGGGGCTTAACGGCTCATGAGCCAAATGGCGGGATTGAGGAACGTTCCGTTCTTCATCACCAGGAAATGCACGTAAGTTTCTCCTGAGTCCTGGTTGGTAAATGCGGCCCCTACAACCTGCTTGGTGGCAACCTGTTCCCCTTTGTGAACAGTGGCTCTGGCGAGGTTGGAGTAAACGGTAAAATATTCCCCGTGACGGATGAGTACCGTCCATTTGGTGTAGGCATCATTGGTTACGGTCACCACTTCCCCGCTGAAAACAGCCCGGACGGCGCCGCCCGGGGAAGTGCTGATGTTGACCCCGTAATTATCCACCAGGACCTTCTCCAGAAGGGGGTGCTGGTGGGGACCAAAGGGATCGGAGATGTATCCGCTCACCACCGGCCAGGGCAACTTCCCTTTGTTCGCCTCGAAATCCTTGGACAGGGCTAAAGCTTCAGGAGTGGCCTCCAGGGGATTTGCAGGCCGGACCGGCCTGGTTGTGGAAGATGCGGCAGGGGAGGACCTGGACCCCGAAGCTGCAGCGGGGGAAAGCAGGGTGGAGGGAGCGACAGCAGCATTCCTCTTGGCAGCCGCGGCTTCCCCCTTTTTGGCTTCTTCGATCTCCCGGCGAATCAGGATCGCCAGGCTGCTGCTCAATTTCCGCTGGGCGGTCTGTTTTTGCCGGATATCGGCAAGCAGTTCATTCTCATGACCCCGAAGGGAAGCGATTACCTGGTCCTTTTCCTGCTTTTCCTGCTCCAGCTTCACCCGCTCCTTTTGCTGGCTCACCAGTATGGTGGCCCTGCCATGTCGCGCCTGGTTGAGGTATTGGATTTTTTCCTTCAGCAGGTTTTCCGTCTGGAGAATGCTGGTAGCCTGGTTGATCCGAAATGCGCGGTATTGCTTTAGGTATTCATAACGCCGGATCGCGTCGTTGAAGCTTTTTGCCGAAAGGATGAAGTTGACCAGGTCGTAGGCGCTCCGGGTCTTATAGGAATAGACCACCATCCGGGCATACTGCCCTTTAAGGGTATCCAGGTCCTTTTTTTCCAGGCTGATGTCCCGGTATGCGGAATAAATATCGTTGTTGATCAGGCCGATGTCCTGATTGATGTTTTCGATGAGCCTGTTGCGTAAGGTGATCCTGCTTTGGAGCAGGTGAAGCTGGCCCATCGTGATCTTGCGGTTCTTTTTGGTCTCCAAAAGTTCCCGGTTGGCCTGGTCCAGCTGGCGCTGGAGCTCCTGCTTGCTGCGTTCCAGCTCCGCCCTTGAGGGGCTGTTCTGGGCGAAAGCCCTTAAGGGGACTGCAGCCAGCAGGGTCAATAGAAAAATGGTTACAAGGCGCGGCAGGTCAATGGGTTTTAGGGTGCCCAAAAATAATCATTACAATGGTCCGTTCCATTCAACGGGAGGATTAACCCGAAATTATCCGGGGTTATTTCCTCCGGTAATCGGAAGGGATATAGAAGGAAAAGGAAAGGGGTTGGTCGAATCTAACGCGGCTGAAGCTCAGGTTGATCTGGGTAACGCTGGTATCTTCGGCGAATATGCGGCGCCGGGTGGAGAAATTCCGGCCGTCCACCTCGGCGTAATCCCCAAAGGTGATATCGCAATACCGGCCCGAGGCAGTATCCCGGTCCGAAAGCCTGAAGTCCTGGATCCGGTAATCATCCGAGAATACTATATAATGGCTCTGGAGGCTGCTGTCCAGGCAGGTGAAGGAAATGAGGGAAGGCGATCTGCTGTAATCCTTCACCTCCCCGTTGAGGAATATGGGATTGCCGATCAGGATATCCTGCAGGGTGCTGAAATCGGCGGGTATGTTCAGAATCTGACGGATCAGATCCGTTCCCCGCGTCTTGATGGTTTTGTTGATCTTGTTCATGATCATCACGCTGTCCGGGGTGATCAGAACCCGGGCCATCTCAATCCCCAGCAGGGGAGTGATGGAAATCCAGATTGCGCTGTCCTTCTGAAGATGCACAAATGCGGTGATGGCTGTCTGGTCCCCGCGGCTGTCGGAATAATCCACCTTGAGCTTGGCCGAAAAGGATTGGAATGGAATGATATGGCTCCTCACTCCGCTGAGGACCTGGGCCAGAGCGGAGGCTTCAGTGACCGCCGAATCCCCCGGGACGGGCGCCTGAAGACTATCTGGCGCCTGGGCGGTTGGAGTTGTTGAGCGGGCGATACGGGAGGAAGGACCGCAGCCTGGCAGCAATCCGGATAAGGCCAGGGAGGACAGCAGGAAATTCCTGAGGACCATCCTGGTCCGGATGGTTTTGCCTGGAGGGAGGGGGCGGGTCATTCCAGGATCTTTTTGCCGGAGATTTCCTGGTCCAGCTTCTGGGAAGGCCCTCCCCGCTGCAGGGCCAACTGCCAGTAACGCACCGCCTCGTTGACCCGGTGAAGCCGGTACAGGATGTTCCCGTAATGCTCCAGGTAACCGGGGCCCATTTCAGCCTCCGGGTGCTCCAGGGCTTTTTCCATCCATTTTTTTGCATCCCGGAACCGGCCCAGTTTGTACAGGACCCAGGCATAGGTGTCTTCGTAGGAATAATCTCCGGGCTCCAGGGTCACCGCCATCCGGGCCATCTGTTCGGCCTGGTCCAGCCGGATTCCCCGGAGGGCCAGGTAGTAGCTGTAATTGTTCAGCACCAGCGCGTCTCCCGGATTGATCCGGAGGGAGCGCTCGAAAGAACTGTCTGAGGAAACATTATCGCCACGGTCATGGTAAGCCTCCCCCAACAGGGCATAGATCTTTTCTTCCAGGTCCCGGTTGTCCGTCCCGATATCCAGGGCCCTGCGCAGGGACACGATGCCTTCCGAATCCAGGTGGAGGTAGACGCTCGCGGCTCCATGGAAATAATAGCCCAGGAAATCGTCCGGGAAGGAAAGTATGGCCCTGCGGCTCACCTCAAGCACGGAGTCGTTGCGTTGCTGGGAGGAATAAATCAACATGACCTGCTGCCAGACTTCCGGGGTGGCCCCGTCCAGGGAAAGGGCATTCCGGTAAGCGGTCAGGGCGCTGTCCGGAAGGTCACACTGGTTGAACATATCCCCATAGAGGGCATAGGCTGCCGCTGAGGCAGGATGAGCCTTAATGATCATCCGGCAAAGCATGAGCCCTTCGTCCTTCTTCGTGGAATCCACCTTTACATATTTGAGGAAGGGGTATACAAAAGCGATCTGGTCCTCTACCTTGAGGTCCGGGTTGGCAAAGGCCTTGGCCATATAGGACTGATATTTCTCCTGATCTCCCTCCCCCTTGTAGACCAGCGCCATCCCGATCAGGGCCTGGGGATTATAAGGCATTCTTTCCAGCCACTCCCGGAACACCGGGATGGCTTTCAGCGGGGTTCCGGCATTGGTGTATAATTGGGCGAGCAGGCCGTAATACCGCGACTCGTAAGGGTCCTGGGAGATCAGCTTGCGCACTTCGTCCGCCGCTTCCTCGACCTTTCCCAGCTTGAGGTCGATCATTTGCTTCTGGTAGACCAGCTGCTCTGAGACCCCGGTCTTTTTTTCAATCTCTTCAAATACCTGGTAGGCGCTGTCCAGCCGGTTGAGCCCTTCGAGCAGAACGCCTTCGTTGAACAGATAATCCATGTTGGAGGGATATCGCTGATGGAGCCGGTAGAAGACGGATTCGGCGCGATCGTATTGCTTGTTCTGCATCAGGGCATCGGCGAAGGCAAGTTGGTACCAGCGGTTAAGCGTATCCAGTTCCACCGCCCGGCTCGCGAATGCCAGGGCGGCGTGAGGATTTTCCAGCTGGTCGAACAGGCGGGCCAGCTCATAATAGGCTGCGGCATTACCCGGGTCCAGGCGGAGGCAGGAGTCCAGGTCCAGGATGGCCTCCCGGTTGTTGCCACTCATCCGGGCGGTCTCCGCGCTGATGAAAAAACTGTCCTCCTCCGCCTTTTCGCCCATACCGGAAACCGAAAGGGTTCCGGAAGACCGGGCCCTCTTTGCGCCCAGGCGGGAGGGTGCGGCACAGCCATAAAGCAGGCCTGCTGCTACACAAATCCATCCCGTATACCATCCGGCGCTGCGCATGACCTATGATTTTCCCGTGTGTCCGAAACCCCCTTCCCCTCTCAGGGAGGGTTCCAGCGCGGGAGTTTCCTCCCAGACTGCCTGCGAAAAAGGGGAGATCACCAGTTGGGCGATCCGGTCGCCTGGGGCGATGGTTTGGGTCTTACCGGAAAGGTTAATCATCAATACCTTGATCTCCCCCCGGTAATCCGGATCGATGGTGCCCGGGGCGTTCAGCAGCCCCAGCCCCTGATGCAGGGCAATCCCGCTCCTGGGCCTGACCTGGGCCTCATATCCTCCAGGCAACTGGATGAACAGGCCTGTGGCGACCAGCACCCTTTCCAGGGGAGCCAGGGAAATTTCCCCGGGCAGGTGGGCCCGCAGGTCCATTCCCGCAGAATCCGGGGTTGCATAAGCCGGAAGGGGGTTGGAAGAACGGTTGACCACCCTGATTTTCGGAATTGAGGACATCAAGGCAAAGGTAACGGTTATCCCAAACGCAAATTCCCAACCATCCTTTGAATACCGGATGCCGGAAGGGGATGCTGAAAAATCAGGAAATGAAATTCAGGAAAGGATCAATCCCGGCAGAGCAGCACAGTGGCATAGGCCGCCACCCCTTCCTCCCGGCCGATGAACCCCAGCTTTTCGGTGGTGGTGGCCTTGATGGAGATTTCAGTTTCCTGAAGCCCGGTGCAGGAGGAAATGGCCGCCCGCATGGAGGGGATATGGGGTTTGAGCAGGGGCAACTGAAGGCAGACCGTGGAGTCGATATTGACCGGCCTCCATCCCGCATTCCGGATCAGGTTCAGGGTGCGGCTGAGCAGGATCTTGCTGTCGATTCCCAGGAATGCAGGGTCGGTGTCGGGAAAATGTTCCCCGATATCGCCCAGGCTGGCGGCGCCCAGCAGGGCATCGCAAATCGCATGGAGCAGGACATCGGCATCGCTGTGGCCCTCACTGCCCTGGTGATGAGGAATGCGGATCCCTCCCAGGAAAAATTCCCGGCCCTTTTTAAGCGCATGAAAATCCACCCCGAAACCGATCCGGTAGTCCATTATTTTTTCGCGTTTGTCGGCTTTAACCTGCCAGCCTCAGAAAGCGGCGTTATTGACCGGGTTATTGTCGGATTTGTTGAAATCGAATAGGAGGGAAAAGCGGAGCGTATTGGAAAGAGGGTTGCGTTCAATCCCGCTTCCTGAAGGCACCAGATAGGAAAAATCCAGGCCGAAAGAATTGTATTTCAGGCCCAGCCCGGCAGTGAGGTACTTGCGGTCCCCCTTATATTTGGACTCCGTATAGTAACCTGCGCGGATGGCGAAGATGTCGTTGTACCAGTATTCCAGTCCAACCGATAACATGAGATCCTGCATTTCGGACTTCGTGCCCCCGGGATCGGCAAAGGACTTGAATATTCCGGACACCACCCCGATATTGTTGTAATTGTTATAATCCTGGGCCACCGTATCGCTGACCAGGGGCGGCGCGGGAACCAGCAGCTTGTTGACATCGGCCGTAAACGTGA
>DATKSX010000062.1:0-6911 GCA_035531415.1 Chitinophagaceae bacterium | reverse complement strand
GTCCAGCAATGGCTCCGGTCAGAGGAATACACCGTCGACGGATATGTTGACCCTGGAGGAAGGATCATCGCCCTGGTGCCCCGAAAAAGACTGGAGGTTCAGGGAGGGGAGGCGACCAAATCCATTACCCAGCGGGAGCCCGTGATCATCCAGCTCTGCGAAAGAATCCTGGGCACCGGCCTGCTGCGCGGACCCCTTACCCTGCAGTTCCTGAAGGAAACCGACTCCGGCAGGGTATTCCTTATGGAGGTCAATCCCCGGTTGGGCGGGGGGGTGCTTACCTCCATTGCGGCAGGAGCCGATATGGCAGCTTATCTTGTGAACGATTTCCTGGGGATTGCCAACACCCGGCAGGACCAATGGAAGGAACATGTGATCATGACCCGGGCCTTCCGTGAATTTTATTTTTATGCAGATAATCATTGACCTGGACGGAACCATTTGCACCGAAGAAAAACAGTTCAGCAGGAGTATGGCCCAGCCGCTTCCCGGAGCCTCCCAAAAAATTTCCCGGCTGATGGAGGAAGGCCATACCGTGATCATATATTCGGCCCGCAGCTGGCAGGAATATGAGATGACCCGGGACTGGCTGAGCCGCAACCAGATCCCCTACAGCCAGCTGGTCATGGGGAAGCCCATCGGCGATTTGTGGATCGACGACCGGGCGATCCGGTTCACGAGCTGGCAGCAGGTGGGTGAACAGATTGATAAAGCCGCCAAAAAATAGGGCATGGAACCGGTGTTGATCATCGCAGAGGCCGGAGTGAACCATAACGGGAGCATGGAAATGGCCCGCAGGCTGATCGATGTGGCCCTGGCATCCGGAGCCGATGCGGTGAAGTTTCAGACCTTTATCGCCACTGAGGGGATTTCCCGTTTCGCACGTAAAGCCCAATACCAGCAGGAGCAAACCGGATCAGCTGAAAGTCAGCTGGATATGGTACGCAAACTGGAGCTTTCCTTTAACCAGTTCCGGGAGCTGAAAACCCATGCGGACCAGCAGGGGATCCTGTTTTTGTCCACCCCTTTTGACCTTCCCAGCATCGCTTTTTTGCGCGGGCTGGGGATCCGGTACGGAAAAATCCCTTCTGGGGAAGTGACCAACCTGCCCTACCTCATCAGCATGGCCCAAAGCTTTGCGGACCTGATTCTCTCCACCGGCATGACCACCCTGAAGGAAGTCTCCGATGCCCTGGAGGTACTGGTGCAGTATGGGGCCAGCAAGGACCATGTCGTCGTGCTGCATTGCAACACCGAATATCCCACTCCATTCCAGGACGCCAACCTCAGGGCCATCCAAACCCTGTCGGAGGAACTCGGAGTGCGGACCGGCTATTCGGACCATACCCCGGGCATTGAGGCGGCTGTGGCTGCCGTGGCCCTCGGGGCCGTCGTGGTGGAAAAGCATTTCACCCTGGACCAGGCGATGGAAGGACCCGATCATAAGGCATCGCTTTCCCCGGTCCAGCTCCGAGAAATGGTGCAGGCCATCCGACATGTGGAAAAAGCCCTGGGCACCGGAATCAAGGAACCTTCACCCAGTGAAATAAAGAATCTGGAGATCGCACGCAAGAGCCTGGTAGCTTCCCGGGTGATCCGCAAAGGAGAGGCTTTCACCCCGGAAAACCTCATGGCCAAAAGGCCCGGTACCGGAATCTCTCCCATGCACTGGTTCGAGGTTTTAGGCACCAAGGCAAAAAAGGATTTCCAGGAAGATGAACTCATTGAACTCTGAACCATGGCCACCAGGATTCTCGTTGTCACCGGCACCCGGGCCGAATACGGCCTGCTCCGGCCCCTGCTGCGACTCCTGGAATCCAATGCCTCTTTTGACCTGCGTCTGGTGGTCACCGGGGCCCATCTTTCCGGGACCTTCGGCCTGACCTACCGGGAAATCCTCCGGGACGGTTTCTCCATAGCCGCCCGGGTTCCGATTGAAACGGGAAGAGACCGGCCGGCAGATATCGCTGCCTCCTCCGCCCGGGCTCTGGAAGGGATGGCACGGGTTTTTTCCCGGATGAAACCGGACTGGGTGCTGCTGCTCGGGGACCGGTACGAGACCCTTTCCACCGCCATCGCAGCCCATCTTTGCGCCATTCCCATCGCTCATATCAGCGGAGGGGAGGTGAGCGCAGGGGCTACCGATGATGCCTTCCGGCATGCCATCACCAAAATGTCCCTCCTTCATTTTACCGCAACAGAGGATTACCGCAGGCGGGTGATCCAGCTGGGAGAATCTCCTTCCCGGGTGTTCCGGGTGGGGGCCCTGGGAATCGACAATATCCGTTCCCTTTCCCCGATGACCCGGGAGGAACTGGAAAAGGATCTGGGCATTTCCCTCAGGGATCCGTTTTTGCTGGTGACTTTCCACCCCGTGACGCTGGATGCGGACAAACCCTCCAGCCAGTTCCGGATCCTGCTCATGGCCCTGGAACAACTTTTCCCGATGAAGATGGTGATGACCTACCCCAATGCCGATGCGGGGGGAAAGTCGATCATCCGGATGATCGAAAGCTTTTCCGCGCGCCACCGGGGAATGGTGGCGGCGTCCCCTTCGCTGGGACAACACCGTTACTTATCCCTGATGCGGATCGCCGGGGCCGTGGTGGGCAATTCCTCCAGCGGGATCGTGGAGGCCCCTTCCCTGAAGGTGCCCACGGTGGATATCGGTAACCGCCAGTCCGGACGCAGCGCGGCTGCCAGCGTGATCCGTTGCAGGCTGGAACAAAAAGCCATCCTCAGGTCGGTACGCAAGGCCCTGTCCGGGGATTTCGCTACATTTATCCGGGGGGTCAAAAATCCCTATGGCAACGGGGAAACGGCCCCCAAAATCCTGAAGATTCTCGAGCGGTTTGCCTCCCAAAAGAATATCCAAAAAGGTTTTTTTGACCTGGACCATGAATGACTGGAAGAAATTCACGATTGACGGAAATGCAACGGTAAAACAAGCCCTCAGCCAACTGGATGCCCTGGGAAAAGTGGGTGCCGTGCTCTTTGCAGTGGACGGCTCAGGACTGTTGCTTGGATCGGTCACCGACGGGGACATCCGACGGGGATTCCTGGGCGGTGCGAGCCTCACAGATCCCCTGGGTAAGGTCCTCCATTCCCCCTGCCGGTCGCTGGGCAGGGACCAGCAGACCGGGCCTGAAATGGAAAAATTGCGGCGGGCCCAGATCCGCTTTGTCCCCCTGGTGGCCCCCGGGGGCAGGATCCTGGACATTCTGGACCTCCAGGCCCGTGCCACCCTGCCTGTTGAGGTGATCCTAATGGCAGGAGGAAAAGGAGAAAGGCTCCGGCCCCTCACCGAGGAAATTCCCAAGCCCCTGTTGCCCATCGGGGAAAAACCCATCCTGGAACACAACCTGGACCGGCTGGCCCGATACGGATTCGGGGAGGTCCATGTGAGCCTCCATTATAAGGGACAGCAGATTCGGGACTATTTCGGGGACGGGTCCTCCCGCAACCTGCAGATTCGTTACGTGGAGGAGACCGAGCCTTTGGGAACGGTCGGGGCCGTGAGCCTGTTGGGAAAATTGAAGCAGGAGCACCTGTTGATCATGAACGCCGATGTGCTGACCGATATCGATTTTGCGGATTTTTACGCCGCATTCCTTGCCGCGGATGCCGATATGTGCGTGGCTTCCACCCTGTATCATGTGGACGTGCCCTATGCAGTCCTGGAGGCCGGCGCGGACAACCGGGTCACCGCCCTGGCGGAAAAACCCACCTATACCTATTATTCCAATGCCGGGATCTACCTGGTCAAGCGGTCCTTCCTGGACCTGGTGCCGCCACAGGTTCATTTCGACATCACCGATCTGATGGAAAAGGGGCTTTCCTGTTCCAAGGTCATCATCCATTACCCGATCCTTGGCTACTGGCTGGACATCGGCAGGCTCCAGGATTACCAAAAGGCCCAGCAGGACATCAAACATCTCAAATTGTAACCGGAGTGGAACCGCTGTTCATCATACCCGCCCGGGGTGGGTCCAAGGGAATCCCCGGAAAAAATATCAAGCCACTTGCCGGGATTCCCCTGCTGCATTACAGCATTTCCTACGCCAGGCAATTCGCAGGGGACGACCATATCTGCCTGACCACCGACAGCGAAACCATCATCCGCTCGGCCCGGGAAATAGGCCTTGAAGTGCCCTTCATCCGCCCGGCCCAACTTGCCACGGACCACACGGGATCCTATCCGGTGATCCGTCACGCCTTGCAGAACTTTCCCAAAAATCACCGGCAATTCGACCCCATCGTGCTGCTGCAGCCCACCTCCCCTTTCCGGCTCAAAAAGCACCTGGAAGAAGCCCTGTCCCTTTACGAACCTGGCGTGGATATGGTTGCCTCCGTCATGGAATCTCCAGCCAATCCCTATTTCAACCTTTACGAAGAAGATCCGGAGGGGTCCCTTAGGATATCCAAGGGAGAGGGCCCTTATGCCTCCCGACAATCCGCACCGAGGGTTTACCAGTTCAACGGATCCCTATACCTGATCAACCCAGCCTCCCTGGGGGCCCATGATTCCTTCAGCCAGTTCAGGATGGTTCGCAAATTCGTGATGGACCGGACCTTCAGCGTGGATTTGGACACCCCGGAGGATTGGAAATTTGCCGAATGGCTGGCCACAACCCGCTTCAAAGAATTGCCCGAAAATTTACCCTCCCGTGGTTAAATCCCTCCTGGATTTCATGATCCGCGTTTCCGCCCTGCTCAGGACGGGGTATCATGTAATCTCCGGGAGAAAAGAGCTGAAGTATAGGTTGGGTTTCCGCAGGGACCCGGACCTCCGGCGGGTTTTCATCCTGGGCAATGGGCCCAGTCTTATGGAAGACTATTTACGGTTTCGGGATGCCCTGCGGGCGGGGGACTCGATCGGGGTGAACCGTTTTGCGGTTTCGGAACTTTTCACGGAGCTGAAACCTAAACTCTATGTCCTTTGCGACCCGGTTTTCTGCAGCCGGGAAGAAGAGGTGGAATCTCCAACCCTTCTGGAAATGCGAAGGCAGTTATTTGCCACCATCCGATCCAGGCTGGACTGGGATATGACCCTGCTGGTCCCGGGCTATGGCTACCGGGAAATCGCCCTTCAGCTTTCCCATTCCAGGCTCCGGATCCTTCCCTTCAATAGCGCCAAGCTGGACCACCGCCTTCCCGGATGGATCAAATATCCCCTGCTGCGGAAAAATTACGCCTGCTTCAGTCTGAACAATGTGATGGTGGCCTCCATCTACCTGAGCATCAACCTGGGCTACCGCCAGATCATTCTTTTAGGGGCGGATCATTCCTGGTCGGAGCAGATGCGGGTGGATGACCAGAACCGGGTTATCATGGAAGACCCGCATTTTTATGACGGCAGCCAAAAGACTCCCCAGGTTCTGTTGTCCGGAACCCAGGGCCACCATGGCCAATACGGGGCCGCAGCTTTCTTCCAGGACCTGGTCAACACCTTCACTATTTACCAGGAACTGGAACGATACGCTAAAAAAATGGGGGCCCAGGTCTGGAATGCCAGCGCCAGATCCTATATTGATGCCTTCGACCGGATCCGGGAAATTCCTCCCATTCAACCATAGCCATGGGCATCATCCGCCGCCAAAGCATCAAGTCCACCGTAGCCACCTATGCGGGGTTCCTGATCGGGGCCCTGAACTACTACCTGCTGGCCCGGTTCCTGACCAAGGAGGAGGTGGGCCTGACCCGGATCCTGTTCAATGTATGCAGCCTGTTGTCCGGTTTATGCGCCCTGGGATCCCTCGCGGCATTCCCCCGGTTCTACCCCTACTACCGGGAAAAGGAGGAAGCCAGCGGGAAAAACGAGCTGCTCTTCTGGGTTACCGCGGTCAACCTCCTGGGGTTTATGGTGATCCTGGCCCTTTCCCTGGCATTCCGTCACCTGATCATCCGCAAGTTCATCGGCAATTCCGGGTTGTTCATCCGGTATTTCTATCTGGTCTACCCTTTCACCTTCCTGCTGGTCGCCTATAACCTTTTTGAAAATTTCGCCAATAACCTCCACCGCACGGCCCTGACCAGTTTCCTGAGGGAAACGGGCATGCGCCTGGGGGTACTGGTCTGCATCGTGCTGTACCTGCTTCACGTGGTGGGATTTACTGGGTTTATCTCCCTTTTTTCCCTGGTCTACGGTGCCATCCTCCTTCCCCTGCTGATCTTTCTTTCCATCCGAAAAAAGCTGGCCATGGACGCGGCAAGAAGCGATCTGACCCGAACCATGGCACGCCGAATGACTCTTTACAGCGGATATATATTCAGCGGAAGCATTTTTCTGCTGGTTTCGCAGAATATTGATGGGATCATGATCGGTAGCCTCCGGGGGCTACAGTACACGGCGGTGTTCGAATTGGCCAACTATATTGCGATGGTCCTGATTGTCCCCCAGCGGAGCATCGCCGCGATCGCCAACCCCCTGATCGCCCAGGCCTGGAAGGAAGATGACCTCAGCCAAATCTCTAACCTCTACCGCAAATCCGCGATGACCCAGCTCATCCTGGGAATGGGCATCCTGGGGATCATCTGGATCAATGTGGATAATATCTTCCATTTCCTACCCGCCTACCAGGGCGGGAAATACATCATCCTGGTCCTCGGAATTGCCCGCCTGATCGACCTGGGCACCGGGCTGAACTACCAGATCCTGGTGAATTCCCGCATCTGGAGGCTGGATTTCTTCGCTTCGATCATCCTGGTGGTGGGCTTCATTTTCCTGAACTATGTTCTGATCAAAAAATACGGGATGATCGGTTCGGCCTGGTCCACCCTGGCGGCCCTGACGACCTACAACCTGGTGCGGTACCTTTTCATCCGGTGGAAATTCCGGCTCCAGCCATTCAGCCTGCTGACCCTGGTCGCCCTGGGAGTGGGCGGGGTATCCTGGCTGGTATCCAGCCGGG
>DATKSX010000061.1:0-3894 GCA_035531415.1 Chitinophagaceae bacterium | reverse complement strand
AGGTGAACGCCTCCGGCATCCGGGATTTTTTGATGATTGACAACACCGACTCCCTCTATTCCTTCACGGTTCCGGTCCAATATCCCCTGGTCGGATACGATCCTTCCTCAGTGCGGATCGGGGTGGTGGACATCGCTACGGCAAAAACCCGGTGGATGGACATTCCGGGAGATCCCGTCCAGCATTATCTTCCCCGGATGGACTGGACCGGAACGGATCACCAGATCATGGTTCAGCAGTTCAACCGCAAACAGGACACTACCTGGCTATACCTGGTCGATGCCCAGACCGGAAATGCCCGGGTGATCTATAGTGAAGGAGATACCTCCTGGGTGGATATCAATTATTTCTGGCAATACGACCGGGATAGTTGGGATTGGATCCATGACGGGAAACAGTTCCTTTGGACCACCGAAAAGGACGGCTGGAGACATGTTTACCGCATGAACAGCGATGGAACGGACGAAAAGCTGGTGACCCGGACCAATTTCGATGTCATCGATGTTGTCGGGATCGACCGAAAGGACAATCTCCTGTATTTTACCGCGTCTCCCGATAATGCCACCCAGCAATATCTCTATGAAACGAACCTGGACGGAAAAGGAACCGCCCGCAGGGTAACCCCTTCCGGAGAGGAGGGAACCCACACCTACCAATGCTCCATTGCGGGTCAATACGCCTTGCATATTTATTCCAACCACAATACCCCGCCCGTCCTCCAGCTGATCCGGACCAGCGACGGGTCCGTGCTCCAATCCGAAGCCGGAGGAAGGCGGCCAGGTTCCATGCGGAGCGCCGGCGACCTGAACCCCATTACCTTTTTCCGGGTCACGACCGCCCAGGGCGTGACAATGGACGCCTGGATGATGCGACCCAGGAACTTCGACTCCACCCGGAAATACCCTGTCCTGTTCTATGTATACGGGGAACCAGCTTCGGCTACGGTGCGGGACATCTATGCCCCCAATCCCTGGTTTGAAAAGCTTGCCGATACCGGCTATGTAATCATCTCCATGGATAACCGGGGAACCCCAGCGCCTAAGGGAACGAAATGGCGCAAGGAGATCTACCACAACCTTGGAATCATGAACGTCGACGACCAGGCCATGGGGGCTATGCAGATCCTCAAATTCCCCTGGGTGGACAGTTCCAGGATCGCGGTTTGGGGTTGGAGCGGAGGAGGAGCCTCCACCCAGATGCTCATGTTCCGCTACCCCCAGATCTACAAAACCGGTCTGGCAGTGGCTGGGGTTTCCAATCTGAGATATTACGACAACATTTACGAGGAAAGATATGTGGGGGTTTTGCCGGAGGACCTGAAATATTTTGAGCAGGGCTCCACCGTCAATTATGCTTCAGGGCTCCGGGGAAACCTGCTCATCGTCCACGGAAGCGGGGATGACAATGTGCATTACCAGAACCAGGAAGCCCTGATCAATGCGCTGGTCAAAGCGGGAAAACCCTTCCAGATGATGGAATATCCCAACCGGACCCATGGGATCAATGAAGGGGCAGGAACCACAGCCCATCTCTATGCCCTGTTGACCAGCTACCTGGAAACCCATTGCCCTCCGGGACCCCGTTGAGTTCAATCCCGGTCTCTTAGCTCCCTGGAATATGCTACAATTGCAGGGACCAGCGCGGAATCCAGGGGGAGGCTGGCATCCTGGTAGGTTTTCATGTTTTCCAGGTAGGTCGGACCGGCATCCTTGAGCATGTGAGTCATGTGGTCCATCAGCAGGAGCTTTCCGTGCCATGAAGCGGCAGCCAGCTTCCGGGCATCTCCTTCCGTGACCTGGACATCATTTTTTCCCTGGATGACCAGGACCGGGATCCTCAGCCGGGCAATTTCCCGGGTCGGGGAAACCCGGATCTCGGAGATCAGGTAGGGCTGGATGGCCGGAGTGAACAGCGGGAGAAGGGGCTGTGGAACATCGGAAACCTTTTTCCCCGCCCGGAGCATTTTTAAGATTTTCAGGCTTTCAGCGTAAAGGGTATCGTTCAGCTTATCCTTGAGCTGGACCATCAGGATGGAATCCATGGGCACCCCCATCCCGGAAATCGATACAAAACCATTCGCTCCAGCCAGACGTGCTGCCATCATCCCAATGAGGGATCCCTCGCTGTGGCCGATAACAATCAGGGTTGAGAACCGATTTGCCGCCCGAAGTTTATTGATCCATCCGGCCGCATCGGAAACATAGTTCTCCAGGGAAACCTTCCGTTCATCTTGCATGGCCGGCGCACTTTGGCCAATTCCCCGCTTATCGAACCGCAGGGAGGCGATGCCCTCTCCTGCAAGCCCTTCAGCCAGGAGGAAGTATACATCGGAATGTTCCCCAGGAAGGCTGTTTCCATCCCGGTCCACCGCCCCGGAGCCGGCCAGGATCAGGGCCACTGCCCCGGAACCATGTCCCGATGGCACCATCAGGGTTCCGAAAATATCCCCGGTGGGGGTATGGAGGGTATCGGGCCGCTGGGCGAACCGGGACGCCTCTGCTGTGTATCCTGCGTCCAGCAGCCTGACCCTGGCAACAGTATATCCCACCAGGTCCCCTTTGCGGTTTACCACCACATTCAGGGTCAGGTTGGCTTTGGAGAAATGACAGGTGACCATTTCCACCATCAGGGTATCATAGGGTCGGGAAACCATGCCCTGGATTCCCGAATCAGGCCCATAGGCACTGACCAGTCCCTTCCAGACCTGCTCCAGCATGGCCGCAGAGACCTGGTTGCGCAAAGAAGGAGCAAACATGGCCGATGCCTGGTCAAATTGCCCTCCCCGGTTCAGCACCAGGAACTCCCGGGCCACGGAATCCGGTCTCTCCTGGGCCTTTCCGGAACCCAGACCCAGGCACCCACAGGCCAACAATAAAACGATTCCTTTTCCCCAGGTTTCGCGGGCAATGCCCCGGAGCCAAAGCCCGGGGTCAGCTATTGCGGGAAGGAAATTTTTAATTTTCATAGAAAACCATTTAAAGGCATTCAAGATCAAGTTTGTAGGGCCCCGGTTCATTTTATGCCGGGGTGTTCTTTTCCGGTTGGGACTGTTCCTGCTGGTAGAGGAAATAGGAATAAATTGCCGGGCCAACCGTGGATCCGCAGACCATGGCCAGGAAAACCCAAATCAGCGCCACCTGGGGGATCCATAGACAGAGGATGAATCCGGTGGTTCCGGCAATCACCATCAGTTTTCCGGCAATTTGGTGGGTTTTTCTCCAGACCTGCTCGCTGCTCAGGGTCCAGGGAGTCCGGATTCCGACAAACCAATTGGGTCTGACATTGGAAATATAATTGCCCATCACAACAATCAATAAAAGGATAAGCAAAAAAATGATCCGGTTGCTATCAAACCTCAGGCCTGTGGCCATCAGCAGGGAAATAGAGGTGATCCCGCTCAGCATCAGCAGGATCATCATCCGGATGACCTGGAAGGTCTTGGAAAACAAGGGGTAGTTCGCCCTTTTGGGATCGATCCGGGGAAGCAAAAGCAGAAGCAGGTAGATGCCCAGGGAGGTCCCGGTCATCAGCGCCAGAAAGGGGACAGGCGCCATGTACCCATTTGCCCTGCCATGAAAATCAAAATGGGAAGGGACCTTTCCCGGGATGCGGGACCGGATCACCAAATACAGGATTTCCGGAATCAGGATGACCAGCCAGAGCCAGATTTCCCTTTTGAGGCGGAATGTATTCATATGTTTGGATTATGATTGTTGTAACTATTCAGGACCCCAATATCTGGGTATACCCCCGTATCAGGTTCACCGATGAATAAATAAAGGTAGATCAGAGCATGTATAATATGAAGTGTGTAAATTCCGAAGTAGGCCCGTGATTCCGGAATATGCAAAAGTGATTTCACCCAGATGAAAAGCGGGCTATTTCCATCAGGCT
>DATKSX010000060.1:0-5097 GCA_035531415.1 Chitinophagaceae bacterium | reverse complement strand
GGGATGGCCTATACCATCGGGCTGTTTGGGTGGCATGCCCTGCTGCCCATGGGGAAATTGCTTCTGGCCGTTTATGGGACCATGCTGCTGGTGATCTTCACCCTGATGAATTTCCTGCTCAGATATTACCGGGTCAGCCTTTGGAAGGTCCTGGGCTTTATCCGCCAGGAACTGCTCATCGTGCTGGGAACCTCTTCTTCGGAATCTGTATTGCCCCAGATCATGGAAAAGCTGGAACGGATGGGATGTTCCCGCCAGGTGGTGGGACTGGTCATTCCCACGGGTTATTCCTTTAACCTGGACGGGACCACCATTTATATGGCCATGGGGACCATATTTTTGGCCCAGGTCTTCCATATTCCCCTGGGCCTCGGCAATCAATTGGCCATCATCGGGATCCTGATGCTGACCTCTAAAGGGGCCGCCGGAGTCACCGGAAGCGGTTTTATCGTCCTGGCATCCACCCTGACAGCCACTCATATTATCCCCGTGGAAGGATTGGCCGTGCTGCTGGGGATCGACCGGTTCATGTCGGAATCCCGGGCCCTGACGAACCTGGTGGGAAACACGGTGGCCACCATTTTCATTGCCAACAATGAAAAGGAATTCGACCGGACCCAGATGCAGCAGGCCTTTCAGGCTTCCAAAATCACCGCCCCGGTTCCAGCCCCGGTTTAAACAGAACCCCATGGAAAAAAGAAGCGTGCTTATCGCGGTTGTTTTGCTTTTGATCCTGCCCGGTTGCGGACCACAAAATAACCCTGGGATACCGTATGGAAATAACCCCGCTGCCGGCCATTGGCTGCAGACCCGGGGGCTTCGAATGTATTATGAAACCTATGGGAAGGGCAGGCCTCTGCTGCTCATCCACGGCAATGGGGGTTCCATCGCAAGCATGGCAGGGCAGATTCCCTATTTCTCAAAATCCTACCGGGTAATCGCTGCAGACAGCCGGGCCCAGGGGAAATCCCAGGATCCTTCCGACAGCCTGAGCTATTCCATGATGGCCGACGACCTGAATGCCCTTCTGGATTCCCTGCACCAGGATTCCTGCGATGTCATCGGCTGGAGCGACGGAGGAATCGACGGTTTGCTTCTGGCCATCCGTCATCCCGATAAGGTCCGCAAGCTCGCCGAAACCGGGGCCAACCTGACCCCGGATAGCGCAGCCCTGGAACCCTCGGCCTACCTCGACATCCTCAATAAAGTGCACCAGGACCTGGCCCAACCCAGGACCCCCGCCGTGAAAAACGATTTAAAATTGCAGGTCCTGATGCTGGAACATCCCCATATCACCCCGGCAGACCTTGGCAGGATCCGGTGTCCGACCCTGGTGATCGGGGGGGACCATGACCTGATCCGGCCCGAACACACCGTGCTGATCTTCCGGGGCATTCCCCATGCTTATCTTTGGATCCTTCCGAATTCCGGGCACGGCACGCTCGTGGAACACCGGGATCTTTTTAATGTCACGGTGTCACAATTCTTACGCAACAATTTGGAACAGCAATGACCCAGGCTAAAAAATCACCCTCTATGGCTTTATTATCCAACCCCTTGAAAAGGTTCCTTTCCATTGGAGCCGCGTTATTTTTCCTGATGGTCCAAGGCACCTGCCTGAGCGCACAAGATCTGAGGCTGCCGGATATCTTTTCTGACAATATGGTCCTCCAGCAGAACGATACGGTAGCCCTTTGGGGCTGGGGCGGACCAGGTGCAAGAATTAAAGTCTGGAACAGCTGGAACCAGGATACGGTGCGGACCCTCTCGGATTCTTATGCGAACTGGAGGCTGGTCCTGAAAACCCCTGCAGCGGGAGGACCTTATACCCTCACCATCCAGGGTGCCGGTAGCTCGGTTGTGATTCATAACATCCTGATCGGGGAGGACTGGCTTTGTTCCGGGCAGTCCAACATGGAATTCTCGGCCTCCTGGAAGACCCTGGTGAACTGGAAAGAAGATACTGCCCAGGCCCAATTTCCCCGGATCCGTTTTTTCCATGTCCAACGCATGACTTCAAACTATCCGGAGACCGAAGTCCGGGGAAGGTGGGAGGAATGCACCCCATCGTCCATGTTCTGGTTCAGTTCGGTGGGCTATTTTTTCGGCAGGATGCTCAGTGAAAAGCTCCAGGTGCCGGTAGGTTTGATTGAATCGGCCTGGGGAGGTACCCCGGTGGAAACCTGGATGCCCGATTCCATCTTCTCTTCTGATCCGGTTCTTTCCGCCTCGGCTCAATTGCTGCATCCCGCACCCTGGTGTCCGATGGTCCCGGCGGTCTGCTTCAATGCCATGATCAACCCGCTGATTCACTTTCCCATCGCGGGTACTATCTGGTACCAGGGAGAGACCAACACGGGCAATCCCGGGACCTATGAAAGGGCGTTTTCCAAAATGATTGGGTGCTGGAGGAACCTCTGGGGCAAAGATTTCCCTTTCTATTTTGTCCAGATCGCCCCCTTCAACTATGGAATCGGGGACAGCGGCGCCCTGGTTCGGGAAGCCCAGCTGGCCACCTACCGAACCGTTCCCCGAACCGGGATGGTGGTTATCACGGACATCACCTCCGATACGAACAATATTCATCCCACCGACAAGGTAGATGTGGGAGAAAGGCTGGCCCTTTGGGCCCTGGCCAACGATTATGGCAACCGGGGCATTACCTTTAGCGGTCCCCTCTACCGTTCCATGGAAATTCAGGGCCGAAGGATCCGGGTTTCCTTCGACTTTGCCGGATCCGGCCTCAAGGTTACCAGTAAGGAAGTCACCGGTCTTTGGATCGCGGGAATGGACCGGAAATTCTATCCTGCCCAATCCCGGTTACAGGACAGCGTCCTGGTGGCCTGGTCTGCCAAGGTACCCCAACCCGTGGCCCTGAGATTCGGATTTTCCAATACCGCCACCCCCGATCTGTTCAACCAGGAAGGCCTTCCTGCCTCCCCGTTTCGCACCGATGACTGGCCCATTCCTTGACCCGGATTTTAGGGCAGCCCCTGTATGCAAAAAGGGCATCCCGACAGGGATGCCCTTTAGTTGTATCCTTCCTCCTGTTATTGGGAAGCCCCTTGCTTCCACTGATCATTTGCCGCGTTCACGTCCGGAAGCTCATGATCCGGATCCAGCACCACGGAACTGATCTTGGAACTGGTATTGGCCTGGAAAGTCCAGGTTCCCCCACGCTGCCAGATTTCCACGGGAAAGCGGAGCGTCTGGGAATGTCCATTTTCTTCGTTGATCTGCACGATGGCCGGCATGGCCATCTTTCCCAGGTTTTCGATGGTGATCAGCGAACCGTTGGCCGGATCACCCCGAACATATTTTACGTCGCCTACTGCCTGGTCCAGGGTCCAGTCGGTATAAAACCATTCTTTCCAGAACCATCCCAGGTCCTCCCCGGCGGCATCATTCATGGTCCGGAAGAAATCCTCCGGCTGGGGATGCTTGAAGGCCCAGCGCTTGATGTATTCATTGAAGGCATAATCAAACCGGCTGGAATCAAGCACCACCGTGCGCAGCAGGTCCAGGGCGAGGGCCGTCTTGCCGTAATACAGGCCATATTGGTTTAGGGCCATGGCTTCCGGCGGGGTCATGAGCGGATCGGTCTCCCGTTTCAGTCCCCCGACCATGCGCCTTGCGTTGCCTGGCCGGTAGTATTCCCCATGGTTGAATTCCCGCGTGGAATACTGATTGATAAAGGTGTTGAAACCCTCGTCCATCCACATATAGCGGCGTTCGTTGGAGCCCACGGTCATGGGAAACCAGTTGTGGCCGATCTCATGGGTGATATCCCCCCAAAGCTGGCCGTCCCTCAGACCCGACTGGCAAAAGATGATTCCCGGGTATTCCATGCCCAGGGCAACGCCTGCCACGCTGACTGCGGAGGTCCAGGGGTACTCAAAATATTTACCGGAATAAAGCTCGATACTTCTTTTGAGGTATTCGGTGGATCTTCCGTAACGGTCCGGACCTGAACTCTCAATGGGATACACAGACATCGCGATAGCCTTCCTGCCGGAGGGCAGGTTAACGCGGGCTGCATCCCAGATAAATGCGGTCGATGCTGCCCAGGAAACATCCCGGGTGTTTTTCATCTCGAAATGCCAGGTCATGGTTCCGTGATCGGTGGGCCGGGCTGCCGGAGTGTTGACTTCTGCGGAATCCACGATCATCACTGTCTTGTCGCTGGACCGGGCTGCGGCCAGACGGCTCAGCTCCCTTGGGGTAAGGACCTGCTGTGGATTCATCAGGTCGCCGGAGCCTGCCACCGTCATGGAGGCCGGGGCCGTGATATAGTAATCGAAATCCCCGTAATCACAGTAAAATTCTCCGAGCCCCATATAGGGTAGCGTATTCCAGCCCATCACATCATCGTAGACGCACATTCTCGGGTACCATTGGGCCAGTTCATAGACCACCCCGTTGGACGTATTGAGCCGACCCATACGGTCCGCCCCATACTGGGGAATGGCAAAACCGTATTTGACGCGGATCGATACCTTTCCACCCCCGGCCTTAAGGGGCGCTTTCAGGCGAAGTTGCATCCGGGCATCCGTGATCACCGGAACCACCGGATAGGATTTTCCATCCACGGTCACAGTGACTCCCTGGATATGGTAGCCTCCTTTCTTGAACCCTTTTACGTCGAAACGGTCCCCGCTCACCGGGGTGGTCGCGGCGCCCCGGGAGTCCGGCCGGAACAGGTTCTGGTCCAACTGAAGCCAGACATAATCCAGGTTATTTGGGCTGTTGTTGGTGTACCCGATGGTGACCACTCCTTCGATGGTGGTATCCTCGGCATTGAGGGTGGCATGGATCACATAATCCGAGCGGTTCTGCCAGTACCTGGGACCCGGGGCCCCGTCGGCGCTACGGAATTCATTGCCGTTGGAGGTGAAAAAATAAGGATTGAACAGTTTGTGCTGGTCGTATTGGGATCCAGACTGGGCCCGAAGTGTCCTGGAACCCGTAAGCCCTAGCACCAGGAAAGCCAAAAAAAAAGATAATTTTTTCATCAGCAGTGGATTAAGTGGTTAAAGCGGGCTTGAAATTATGCCTAAACCTTGAATTTTTGGAAAAAAACCGGTCAATCCTCAGGTA
>DATKSX010000059.1:0-5017 GCA_035531415.1 Chitinophagaceae bacterium | reverse complement strand
TGCCCAAAAGGGGAAGCAACTGATCAGCTTCGATCTGGTCGAAGTGTCCTATAACCAGGACGAATGGGATGTCAATGTAGGGGCAAGAATCCTTTTCCGGCTCTCGGAGCTGCTGCTGGCATCCCCCGCCAAAACGAACTGATGGCTGCCTTTTCCTTTGATCTGCCGAATCCGCCCATCCGGAACCTGGTCCTTCAAAAAAAACTGACCCGGGGGATTTGCCTGTTATGCCTGCTGGCTTTCGGTTACCAGGTCCGGGGCCTTACCCCAGGGGTACTTTCCGTAGTTTGGATCCGGACCCTTTCGGGAGGCTGCTTTTTGCTTGCCGCCCTGAACGGGATTCTGCTTCTTATTCCCCGGAAAACAGCCTTTACCAGGCCCCTGGCCGGGAGGGTTACGGGTAACCTGACCCTGGCCTGGCTCGCCCTGTTGGCAATGACGGATTTTTTGTTAGGTTTTGGCGGGATGGGCCTGCTGCTGGTTCTGCTCATTGCCGGGCTGGTCACGCAGGCCCGGGTCGAACAGAGGGCTTCCAGGCCCAGGAAGGTTTCCGTGGACTCCCTCGGGATCCATCTTCCCGGTGCCTTTTATCCCCAACTTCATCGCTGGAAGGAAATGAACCGGATCCTCCTGGTTCATGGCTTGCTTACCCTGGACCTGAAAAGCAACCGGGTCATCCAGATGGAGCTGTCCGAAGACCCCGATCCCGGAATCCTCCGGGAATTCGACGAATTTTGCCAGGGCATGCTTCAGGACCGGGCCCGGTCAACATCCTGAAATGGCACTGAAAAATCCTCCATACCTGCTTTATTCTGACGGAAAGGGCCATATCTACGAGGACCAGACCCTTTGGGCCACCGGCCGCAGCGGATGGGACGCCTGCCCGGTTCCTGCCGGCCAATGGATCCCCCTGCCCGGGGGCGGTCAGCTTTACGAATTGCCCGGTCGCAGGGGGATCGGCCTGGACCCCGTTACCGGTAAGATGCGCCTCTGTGACAAAGGTTGGGCGGTCGCCGCCTTTATTCCCCCCGCCCATACCGGTCTGTTCCTTTCTGCCTATGAAACGGAGGCCGGTGCCCCTACCCTGCCCCTGTTCAGCTATACGGCGGCTGGCTGGCATCAGGGGAAGTTCTTTGTTCCTGCAGTTAGGATCGAAAAGGATATCCGCCAGGAGAGCGACGGATTCGACGAAACCGCCATTGCAACGGGAGTTCGAAAACTCCTGGAGGCTTATCCCTCCAACAGGCTGGTCCGCCATATCGGGGAAAACTGCGCCCTGACCTACCATTGTCCTGCAGCCCGTAATTTTTTCCTGGGCAGATGGGAATGCCCGGTACCGAGTTCCCCCGCCTGCAACGCCAATTGCATCGGATGCATTTCCTTTCAGCCCGAGGGAGAGCAGATCAGTTCCACCCAGGACCGGCTGAACTTCCGGCCCACCGCAGATGAAATCGCCCAGTACACGGTCCCGCACCTGGAGCATGCCCCCTACCCGATTGTCAGTTTTGGACAGGGATGCGAGGGAGAGCCGCTGCTGATGTGGGAGACCCTCCGGGAAGCCATCCTGGAAATCCGCCGCCAAACCGGGAAAGGGAGCATCAACATCAACACCAACGGCAGCATGCCCCGGGCGGTGGAAGCGCTCATGGAGGCCGGCCTGAACAGCATCCGGGTGAGCCTGAATTCCGCAAGGGAGAAAATCTACCGGGCCTATTACCTGCCGAACAATTACCGGTTCGCTGACCTTCTGGAAAGCCTGAAAGTGGTCCGGGACCGGGGCGGATGGACCTCCATCAATTATTTCGTGTTTCCCGGGGTAACCGACAACCCGGAGGAATACGAAGCCCTTTGCAGCCTGATCCGGGAAACCGGCCTTTGCATGATCCAGTGGCGCAATTTCAACATCGACCCGGACTGGTACCTGAGACGGACGGGACTTACCGATACCGGCCCCGCCCTGGGGATGGCGGCCCTGCTGGAAACGATCCGCAGGGATTTCCCCTCGCTGCGCCACGGCTATTTCAATCCCCCCGCGGAAAGGATCCGGGGCAGCTTCGAAAAGGATTTCGCCCATTAGCTCCCGGAATCCTGTTCAAAATATTCTGTTAAAAAATACCGTTATATGTAGAATGGTTCCCCAAACAGGAATAATGCATTAATTTTGAGTAACCCCATATCCGGAAAAAACCATGAGCGATTTTGAGCGGGAGAAAAATTTCAAGGCCCTGGTCTGGACAATCGGGGTCCATGGGTTGCTACTGGCAGCCTGCCTGTTTCTTGGATTTACTTCCCTCCCCCCCCTTCCCAACCAGGACCTCGGGATGGAAATCAACCTGGGCACTTCCCCCCAGGGAAAAGGAACGGTCCAGCCGCTCAATCCCAACCCGCCTTCCCTGACCCCCTCCAGGCCGGAGGTTTCCAGAACCAGTCCTGCACCCCGGATAAAAAGCAGCCAGACCGAGGACATCGCCACCCAGGATAATGCCGACGCACCGGTGATCAAACATGCCCTGAACCCCAGGCACAAAACAGATTTCTCCAAAAACCTGGACGAAGCCACCAAAAAAGTGCCGGCCCGGCCGGTGCCCCAAAATGTCCCGGTGGAACCCAAACCGGCCCCACCCAAACCCAAAGCCCTTTACAGCGGGGGATCCTCCCGAAGCAGCAACAGCGGCAATAATGCCGGAGCTTCCAATGATTCCAGGTCCGAGGGGTTGACCGGGCAACCGGGAGACCAGGGAGCCGTCAATGGAAGCCCCACCGCCACCAACCATAACGGTACCTTTTCCGGTCTGGGGGGAAATTCGCTCAGCTACCGGCTGAATGGAAGGTCCATTATCGCCTATCCCGGAAAGGAAGGGGATTTTAACGAGCCAGGAGCCGTCCGGCTGAACATCAAGGTGGACCAGGGAGGAAATATCATCGATGCCACCGTCATCTCCGCGGGAAATGAAACCATCCGGCAATTGGCCCTGATCAAAATCAAGCAGGTCAAATTCAACGCCGATCCAAACGCGCCTGTGGTGCAGTTCGGGGACATCACCTTCATTTTCAAAATCCAGCGTTAATCCACCTCCGCATCCTGGTTTCCCGCTTCCGGGCACCAAAACAGCGGTGACCGGAAAGGGCTGATTTTTCCGGGTATGGGGCATGATGCCAATAGGATCATTTAGTGACCATGGGCCAGGAAGGATCCCAAATTTGATCCGGGAAACAGGTTGCCTATCCGATCCCTTAGGGGAATGGCTGGTCGGAAAAACTCAGCAGGGAAATGAGGGCCTATTTTATTAGCGGAATTGCAGGGGACCACCGGATTTTTCGAAAGATCAGGCTGCCCCGGGAGGCGGAGTTGGTCTTTCTGGACCAACCCCCCCACCTGGCAGGGGAATCCCTGACCAAGTATGCCTCCAGAATCGCTTCGAAGATCGACCGCCAAAGTCAGTTCGTGCTGGTCGGCCTTTCTTTTGGAGGCATCCTGGCCACGGAAATCGCCAGGGAGGTCCATCCCCGGGCCACCATCCTGATTGCCAGCGTTCCCGTGAAAGCCCATCTTCCTCCCCGGTACCGGTCCGCGGTTGCACGGAAACTCTATGACAAGATCCCCATGGAGGGATATAAGCTGCTGAGCCTGATTCATGGGTTGATCCGGCTGGATCAGCCCGAAGACAAAAAGATTTTCCGCCAGATGATCCGGGAATGCGATACGGAACATATCCGCTGGGCCATGGGTGCGGTGCTGCAATGGAATAATGAGGACCTTCCCCATCCGCTTTTCCACATCCACGGTGCCCGGGACGAAGTCTTCCCTATCGCTCATACCCGGCCCACCCATATCCTTCCCGACGCAGGCCATATGCTCCTGCTCACCCATTACCGGGAGATCAACCGCATCCTGGCAGAAATTCTGCTGGGGCTGAAGGAATGATCCGTAACCGTGCCTTATTTTTTGGATTTCCGGACCGATTTGGGCAAAATGCCAGCATCCCGGATATTGACGAACTTATTGAGCAGGTCAAACCAAAAAGGGGCTCCGAGGCCGATGGCCACTGCAGTAACCAGGAACCCCAGAAACATTTTCCAGTTCCTACGGTACAGGATGTATTTGGAGGCAAAGTATAACCGGTGGGCCCTGAACAGGCTGTCCGGAATGCTGGTCCTTTTTCCCAGTTGACGGTTCACCTTCTTGAGGTAGATCCAACCCGGCTTTTCCATGTACATGGACCGGACAAAAACGCTGTCGTTTTTTCCAAAATCCTCCCAACCCAACCCGATCAGGGTATTGACCTGGGTGAGGTCCTGTCTGCTCTGGGCGATTAATTTCCGGGCATCCGCGCTATCCCCATTGGAAAAGCCAGGATTCCTGGAAAGCGCTACACCCAGCTGAGCCACCTGGGTCGCCACGGCCCCGTTCCGGGAAAGGTAGGTGGAGATCGCGATGGAATCGATATTGAATGCCACTGCCAGGCAGAACCCGATTACGAACAGGGTCAGGTGGGTGTTGCGGGTATACCAGCCGCTGACCCGGTCCATGGTTTCACGGAACCACTGGGAAAGCCGGGAAGAAAAACTGGTAAGGTTATTCCCGGATGCATTCAGGTGATATTGCAGGATCTTAAATACTTCGGATTCCAGCTCATCCTTGTGGTTCATCAGGGCGGTATGGACATTATCGAAGGTGGCCGCCACATCCTTGTTGGCCTCATCCAGGTCCTTGATCACATCGATCAGGATTGCGGCGAAGTTCTTATTGCTGAGGTAGGAGGGTTTGCTATACCAGGTGCTTTGTCCGTAGTTCTTGATAATCGGGTGGGCGTAAAATTTCCGGTAGAGACAGATGGTGGCTGTATGCCTCTCCGCAACCAGGGTCAGGTTGGAATTGATTACAATCAATTCCTTCTGAGCCAGGGATTTATTGAAGAATTTCAGTTGGCTGATTCCGGTCCGGGCCAGCAATTTGGCCCAGAAGGAAACCTGCCGGTCCGGGGTATTGCTCAGCATGATCCGGATGCCCCGGTAA
>DATKSX010000058.1:0-6246 GCA_035531415.1 Chitinophagaceae bacterium | reverse complement strand
ATCCTGGCCAATATCCTGGGAAAGACCTATGAGCAGATATTCAGCGAATTCGAGGGCAATGCTGCCCCCGGGGATACCACCATGGGCACCGGCGACGTGAAATACCATCTCGGTTTCCGCAGCGATATCACGACCCATGGGGGAAAGACGATCAACCTGCAGCTTTGTCCCAATCCTTCCCACCTGGAGGCGGTAACGGCGGTGGTCGAAGGATTTGCCCGGAGCAAGGCGGATGTAATCTATGAAAGCGATTTCGACCGGATCCTGCCCATCCTGATCCACGGGGATTCCTCGCTGGCGGGGGAAGGAGTGATCTATGAGGTTCTGCAAATGAGTGATCTGCGGGGATATTATACCGGGGGGACCATCCATTTCGTGATCAACAACCAGATCGGTTTCACCACAGATTTCGATGATGCGCGGTCTTCGGATTACTGCACTTCGGTGGCTTCCATGGTGCAGGCTCCGGTGCTTCACCTCAATGGCGATGACGCTGAAATGGTGGTGAAGGCTGCCCAGCTTGCAGTACGGTACCGACAGGAATTCAATTCCGACATTTTCCTGGACATGGTCTGTTACCGCACCCATGGACATAACGAAGGGGATGACCCCAAATTCACCCAGCCCAAACTCTACGCGATCATTGAAAAGCATCCCAATCCCAGGGAGGTGTATTCCAGGAAATTGATCGAGGCAGGGGATCTGAATGCCGAGCTCGCCCGGGAAATGGAGAAGCATTTCTGGGAACAGCTGCAAAACCGCCTGGATGAGGTCAAGCAGCACCCACTTTCCTATGCCACCCAGAAGCCGGAGGAGTGGTGGCAAGCCATGCGCCCCGCGACCCCGGAGGATTTCCGGAAGTCGCCGGATACGGCGATTTCCGCGCAGCAGCTGGAGGGCATTTTCGAGGGCATGATGAAACTTCCCGAAGGGTTCAAACCCTTGCAAAAACTGGAAAAAATCCTCCAGGATAAGCAAAAGATGTTCGCCGGACAGGGTTTGCTGGACTGGGCCAGCGGGGAACTGCTGGCCTATGGAAGCATCCTGCTGGAAGGCAGGGATGTCCGGATGAGCGGCCAGGATGTCAAGAGAGGAACCTTTTCCCACCGGCATGCCACCCTGAGGGATGAAGAGACAGATAAGGAATATAACCGGCTATCCAGGCTGGCCCCTTCCCAGGGGAAATTCAGGATCTATAATTCCCTGCTCAGCGAATTCGCCGTGCTGGGATTTGAGTATGGTTATTCCCTTGCCAATCCCAATGTACTCACCCTCTGGGAAGCCCAGTTCGGCGACTTCAGCAATGAAGCCCAAACCATCATCGACCAGTTCATTGTTTCCGGCGAACAGAAATGGCAAACAATGAGCGGCCTGGTCCTGCTGCTTCCCCATGGATATGAAGGCCAGGGACCCGAACATTCCAGCGCGCGGATCGAAAGGTTCCTTCAATCCTGCGCGGACCTGAACATCATCGTCACCAATTGCACTACGGCAGCCAATTTCTTTCACGCCCTTCGCCGGCAACTGGCGTGGCCTTTCCGCAAGCCGATGGTGAATTTTTCCCCCAAGGCCAACCTGAGGCACCCCAGGAGCTATTCCCCGATCGGGGAATTCACTTCGGGAGGATTCCGGGAGGTGTTGCCGGACGGATTTTGCGACCCTGCCCAGGTGAAAAAGGTCTTGCTCTGCAGCGGGAAAATATACTTCGACCTGAGCGAGAAACAGCTCCGGGACAACCGCAAGGACGTGGCCGTGATCCGGCTGGAACAACTTTATCCTTTTCCGGAAACCCAGCTGATGGCCATCCACCAACCATTCCGGCAGGCTACCTGGTTCTGGGTTCAGGAAGAGCCCCTGAACATGGGCGCGGCCTGGTTCCTCCAGATGACCTTCAGGCAATTCAACTTCGGGGTGATCAGCCGCAACCCGGCCTCCTCCCCGGCTACCGGTTACGCCAAGGTCCATGCCCAGGAACAACAGGAGATCGTGGATACCGCTTTTTCCATTTAACCATATACCCATCCCATGATCGATATCAAGGTACCAACAGTTGGAGAATCCATCAGTGAAGTAACCCTGGTCAAATGGCTGAAGCAGGATGGGGATTGGGTGGACCGGGATGAGCAAATCTGTGAGCTCGAATCCGAAAAAGCCACTTTCGAACTCAATGCGGAACAGGCAGGATTGCTCAAAAGGGTGGCCGCCGAAGGAGATACCCTAAAGATCGGGGCCGTGGTTGCCCAGGTGGATACCCAGGCCACGAGGCCGGCCCGGACCAAGGCGGCTCCCGCCAATGAAAACCCTGCACCGGAAGCACCGAAAACCACGCCACCGGATCCGAAGGTAACCAAGCCCGCGGCGCAGCAAACTGCATCCCGGGAACCTGAGCCTCAGGGGGCTGAGCCTTCTTCTGCCCAGACCAGGGCCACCCCGGTGGCCGCGACCATCATGGCCGAAAAGAAGATCGATCCGGCACAGGTCAAGGGGTCCGGGCCGTTGGGAAGGATCCTGAAAAACGATGTTTATATCGCCATGGCCGCACCCTCCCGGGTGGCCGGGGCGGCTGCCTTCAGCAGGGGCGAACAAAGGGAAAAGATGTCGAACCTGCGCAAGACGGTGTCCCGGAGGTTGGTTGAGGCCAGGAACAGTACGGCGATGCTGACCACTTTCAACGAGGTGGACCTGGGAAGGATCATGGAGCTGAGAAAAACCTATAAGGAGCCATTCAAGGCGGCCCATGGGGTCGGCCTGGGTTTCATGTCCTTTTTCACCCGGGCCAGTTGCATCGCCCTAACCGAATGGCCCTCAGTGAATGCCTACATCGACGGGGAGGAGCTGATCTATCACGATTATTGCGATATATCCATAGCGGTTTCAGCGCCCAAGGGCCTGGTGGTCCCGGTGATCCGCAACGCGGAAAGCCTGAGCATGGCCCAGATCGAATCCAAGGTTGCTGAACTGGCCGCCAAGGCCCGGGAAAACAAGCTCACCGTGGAGGAAATGACCGGAGGAACTTTCACCCTGACCAATGGAGGGGTATTCGGTTCTCTGATGAGCACTCCCATCATCAACCTCCCGCAGTCTGCCATCCTGGGAATGCACAAGATTCAGGAAAGACCGGTAGCCATCGGGGGCCAGGTGGTGGTCCGGCCCATGATGTATGTTGCCCTGAGTTATGATCACCGGATCATCGATGGCAGGGAATCTGTTAGCTTCCTGGTAAGGGTGAAAGAACTTCTGGAGAATCCGGAGCAGTTGCTGCTTGGCAAAGACCCCGTCCGGGAATTACTGGGGGTCTGAGACGTTCTACCACTTTATTTTTTCCCTGTTGAGAAATGCGGCCATGCCCTTTTTGCAAGCCTCGCTGCTGCGGGCTTCTGCGTTCATTGCTGCAGCAAGCTCCATGGCTTGCCGCAGGGGGAGGGTGGAAGTGGCTTCCAGGAGCCCCTTGGTCTTGGCTATGGATTGCGGAGAGACCTCCTGGGACAGTTCGGTAGTCAATTTACCGATATGGTTGGGAAGGCCATCAGTGGGGATTACCCCGTTAATGAGTCCCATTTCCGCGGCCTTTTCGGCCCGGATCAGTTTTCCGGTGAGCAGCAATTCCCGGGTCCTGAGATCGCCCATCCTGCGACGCAACAGCACACTGACCAGGGCGGGGATGAACCCGATCCGGACCTCGGTGAATCCGAAACTGGACCGGGGGCTGGCATAGCACAGGTCCGCACAAAGGACCAGTCCGCATCCCCCGGCAATTGCAGGACCGTTGACTTCGGCCACTACCGGCTTGGGCGTACCCAGGATCCGGAGGTACAGGTTCATCAGCTGCCTGGAATCCCCGAGATTTTCCGCATAGGAACGGTCCTGCAGCAACCTGAGTTCATCCAGGTCCGCTCCCGCGCAAAAAGAATCCCCGCTTCCGGAAATGACGATCACCCGGACCCCCTCATCCTCCGTCGCGGCGGCAAAGGCCTGGTCCATCTCCCGGATCATCCCTCCGTGGAGGGCGTTTCGTTTGGCGGGCCGGTCCATGGTGATCCTGCAGACCCGGCTGTTCAGTTCATATTGAAGGAAGGAATACATGTTCAAGGGATCGGATTATTTTCCTTTCCGAGGCTGGATTTTCTGCTGGGAAGAGGCCTGTTGCATCTTCTGCGCCTGTTCCAGCCTTTCTGCCCATTTTGATTTTTTCACCGGCTTTTTCTTGTTCTCCTGGATTTGTTTGTGGATCTTTTTCTCGTCGATGATATAGGTCTGGATCACCCATTGGAGTCCTATGCTGATCAGGTTGGACAGGAAATAATAGAAAGTCAAGGCCGCCGCGAGGTTGTTGAAAACGCCCAATAGGATGACGGGAAATATATACGGCATCCATTTGAGCATGGGGTTGCTCTGGTCGGTCATGTTCTTGTTGTAGAGGGCCAAAAAGATGCTCGTTGCCGTCATCAGGATGGTGAACAGACTGATATGGTCCCCATAGGCGGGTATGCTGAAATGGTTCGGAAAAGTCCAAATGGAGTCGTAGGTGGACAGGTCCTTGCACCAGAGGAAGGACTGTTGGCGCAGTTCTATCGATGATGGGAAGAAATCATACATCGCGTAAAGGATCGGCAGCTGCAGCAGGGTGGGCAGGCAGCCGCCCAGGGGGCTGACTCCGGCGGTCCTGAAAAGCTTCATTTGTTCCACCCCGAATTTCTGCTGGTCCGGAAATTTCTTGTGGAGTTCGTCCAGTTCAGGCTTGAGCACCTTCATCTTGGCCGCCGAAACATAACTCTTATAAGTAAGGGGAGAAAGGATGATCCGGATGAACAGGGTCATGATGATGATGATCACCCCGAAATTGTGAACGAAGCGGCTGAAAAAGGTGAACAGCGGAATGATAAAGCCGATATTGATGTACTTGACGAAGGCAAAGATGCCATAACCCAGCTGGATCAGATTCTGCAGGCCCAGGTTGTAGGATTTCAGGATATTGTAATCGTTGGGACCCAGGAAAAGTCTTGAGGGATAGTCAAATTGGGCGGTATGGTCGAAAGGGATGCCCAGGGCGAAGGATGCCCTGGAAACCACATCTCCGGAGTCCGGAATGGAGCCGTTAATCGTAGCCGAGGTGAACGGTTTTTCCGGGATGAAGGTGATGTTGAAAAATTCCTGTTTGAAGCTGATCCACTGAAGGGGTTCACTCAGGGTCTTCTGGTTGGTCTTGTACAGGTAGAAGAAATCCGACTGCTGCCTGGTGTTGAGGTAATAGATCTGGGTGAGAGTCCGTTCCCGTTTCACGTCATTCTCCTGGTGGTCGCCCTGCCCCTGCCAGTGCATGGTTACCGAATTGGAGTCATTACGCACCACCTGGTCCATCCCGTTCATCCGGATATCGAAATCCACCATGTAGCTGCCTGGGTGGATGGTGTAAATGTATTCCAGGTACTGGCCTGCTCCTCCCGCATCCAGGCGGTAGGAAACCGATTCGGAGCTATCCGGATGGGATTGTACCGGTCCGGGCTTGAAATACAAATCTCCGGTCTGGATCAGCTGACCGGAACTGGTATAGAAATCCAGGGAAAGGTTTTCATAGGCCCCATGCATCAGCAACAGGGGTTTGCCCTCGAAGGTCTTGAATTTCTTCAGCAGGATGGAGGTTGGCCTTCCGCCCTGGTTGGTAAAATCGATCCTCAGCAGCTGGTTTTCCAGGGTGGAAGACTGGGGCTCCCCCTGGGCGGCGGCCGCGAAGTTGCCGAGCCTTCCGGCAGTTTCTGCGGAATCCCTCATCCGCGTGGCCGCTGCCAGACCGGCGGTATCGGGACCATTCCTGGAGGGAGCGGAAGCGGGGTGGGGCCTGGAGGCTTGCGCGATAGAATCCTGTATGGCTTTCTGCCGTTGGTACTGGAGATTCTGGTTCTCATTATAGATCATGTAACCGACCAGCATTAAAATGAGCAGGGTCCAGCCAATGATTGAATTGCGATCCATCAGGTGAGGATAAATTGAGGGGCAAAGGTAGGCAAAAAATTAGGGGCTCCATATACGAATCGGGCCCAAAAGGAAAGGGCGGGGAGGGGGGTTTAATAAGGGTCCGGTTGGCTCAGTCGGGGTGGACTACGCTTTCCGGCAGGACGAAGCTGGTCTGGACCTTTTTCTTTTCGTTGAAGGTTTTGGCTGCGCGGATGAAACCTACAAAGAGGGGATGTGGCTTTTCCACGGTGCTTTTCAGTTCGGGATGAAACTGAGTCCCGATAAAAAAGGGAT
>DATKSX010000057.1:0-4838 GCA_035531415.1 Chitinophagaceae bacterium | reverse complement strand
GAACAGCATCAGTAAAGCAATGGCCTCGCACCTGGATCCCAATGAGCTCATTCATCTGGCAGGAGACCATGTGAGGGATCTGTTCCGGGCCAATATCGTATACTTCGCCTTGCTCAACCCCAAAACCCAGATTATTGATTTTGTTTACCAGCATGGGGAGACGATGCCTTCCCGCAAGATCGGGGAAGGGCTCACTTCAAAGATCATTCTGACGGGCGAACCCCTGCTGATCAACAAGGACATGGACCTGAAGAAGGAAGAACTGGGCATCCGGTCCATTGGGATGCCCGCGGCCTCCTACCTTGGGGTTCCCATTCCCGTCGGTGAGGAGATCATCGGGGTGATCAGCGTGCAGAGCACCGAGCAGGAAAACCGGTTCAATGAAAACGACCAGCGCCTGCTCAATACCATTGCTGCTTCCGTAGGGATTTCCCTGAGGAACGCCCAGCTGTTCCAGGATGTGCAGCAGGCGAAAATGGAGGCGGAAGCCGCCGGAAAGGCGGCCGAAAAGGCCAATGAGGCAAAAAGCGCCTTCCTGTCTACGGTAAGCCATGAACTGAGGACCCCGCTCACCTCTGTGCTGGGCTTCGCTAAGATCATTCAGAAAAGACTGGAGGAAAGGATTTTTCCCCATATGGATGCCTCCGATCCCAAAACGGCCCGTGCCGCGACCCAGATTGCTGAAAACCTCCGGGTGGTGATCTCCGAAGGGGAGCGGCTCACCCACCTGATCAATGACGTACTGGATCTGGCCAAGATCGAGGCCGGGAAAATGGAATGGTCCCAGGAAAGCGTTTCCATACCCGAAGTGGTCGAAAAAGCGGTTGCGGCCACGACTGCCCTGTTTGACCAAAAACCGGTCACTCTCAGGACGGAAATCCATGAACCGGTCCCGGAAATTACCGGGGACCGGGATAAGCTCATCCAGGTGGTGATCAATCTTTTTTCCAATGCGGTTAAATTCACCAACGAGGGATCCGTGACCTGCGAGGTGTTCCGGAAAGCAGACGAGGTCATCGTCCGGGTAACCGACACCGGAATCGGAATTGCCGAAAAGGATTTTGGGGCGGTTTTCGAGCAGTTCAAGCAGGTAGGAGGGGATACCCTGACCGACAAGCCCAAGGGAACCGGCCTGGGATTGCCCATCTGTAAGGAGATCGTCGAGCACCACGGCGGAAGGATCTGGGTGGAAAGCCAACCGGGAAAAGGAAGCACCTTCTCCTTCGCTTTGCCCGTTGTTTCTACGGCAACAGGCGGCAAGGACCAACCCATTCCCATCGGGGATCTGGTAAAGCAATTGAAGGAGCAGATGGATCTTCCCCGCAGGAAAGCCACCCCTTCCCATTCCCGGATTCTGATCGTGGATGACGATGATTCCATCCGGTCCCTGCTCAAACAGGAGCTGGAGGAGGCGGGTTATTCCGTCCAACAGGCCGAAAATGGAAAGAAGGCCTTGGAAAGCGTGCGCCAACTCAAGCCGGACCTGATCGTGCTTGACGTCATGATGCCGGAAATGAATGGATTTGATCTGGCCGCCATCCTGAAGAACGATCCGAAGACCATGGACATTCCGATCCTGATCCTTTCCATCGTCCAGGACAAGGCCCGGGGATTCCGGATCGGGGTCGACCGGTACCTGACCAAGCCTTTCAACACTTCAGAACTCTTCTCCGAAATCAGCGATCTGCTGGAAAAAGGTCAATCCCGCAAAAAGGTGATGATAGTGGATGAAGATGAAGCCACAGTCAGGTCCCTTACCGAAGTGCTGGTCGCCCGCGGATACCAGGTCCTGGATGCCGGAGGGGATGGGCTGATCGAAAAGGCCATGGAATTGCATCCTGACATCATCATGCTCAGCTCGGTCCAGTCCGGAAAAAACGAAAAGGTTCGTGCCCTGAGGTTCGAAAAGGGAATGGAAAACGTACTATTCTTCATTTATCATTGATTCATTTTCAATAAATCCGAGACAGCATGGAACCAAAAATACTGATCGTTGATGACGAGGCCCATATCCGGATGCTGCTGGAACAGACTCTGGAGGATCTGGAGGACGAGGGGGTTCATTTTTTTACAGCCCAAAACGGAGAAGAAGCACTCTCCATAATCCAGGAGGAAATGCCCCAGCTGGTTTTCCTGGATGTGATGATGCCCAAAATGAACGGAATGGAGGTATGTAAGAAAGTGAAAATGGATTTGGGGATGACCGGCGTGTTCATCATCCTGCTCACGGCCAAAGGCCAGGAATTGGATCGCCGCAAGGGCCAGGAAGTGGGTGCCGACCTGTACCTGACCAAACCTTTTGATCCGGAGTTGATCCTGGCCAAGGCGCGGGAGGTGTTGGGTCTCTGATCGCCGAATTTTGAACCGAAGAGGAAATTAATATGGACCAGGTAAGCCTTAAGCAGGTCCTGCGGAGGAAAAATGAATTGCTTCCCCTTTTTGGGGACCTGGAGAGGAGGCTGGGGTCCCGGATCCGCATTGAGGACGGTGCCGGAAAAATCCTCTGGAGTTGCGGAGTCCCGGGAGAAGATTACAGGCTCCCTGTGGAATTTGACGGAAATCAACTGGGATGGGTCATCGGGGATGAGACCGTCCGGATCTGGGCGAACCTGCTTACCCTCCTGTTGAAGGAGGAGGATAAAAGGATCAAACTGGGCAGGGAAGTCCTGAATCTTTACCGTGAAATCAACCTCGTATTCGATTTTTCCGACAAGGTGGCCAAAATCATTGATGCCAGGGAAATCTCCCATATGGCACTAGAGGAGGCGGCCCATGTGATCCCTTTCCAGTATGGTGGGGTCATTCTCTGGGATGAATCAACCCGTAGCCTCCGGCTGGAGGCCTTTTCGGGAAATTCCTTTTTTGCACAGGATACGCTCGACGGAGAATTTCACCTGTTGCATGAAATCATCCTGAACGGCCAGTCTGATATCCTCAACGATCTTTCCACTCTGAAAAAGGCCGGCCTGATCCCAACTGAAGTCCATTCCCTGATGTACTCTGCCCTGAAAGTGAAACACCGGGTCATGGGGGCTTTCATTCTGGGCAGCCTGAAGGAGGAATGCTATACCGCCGTTTCCCTGAAGCTCCTGACAACCATCGCCCTGCAATCCTCCTCCGCCATTGAAAGTTCCCTGCTGTTCGAGAAAAATATCCGGGAATCCCGGGAAAGCGAGGAAGCCATGCGCCGGATCCTGGATGTGGCCGCGAAATTCGTACCCGGTCAGTTCATCCGTTCCCTCGGCCATGGGGCGATCACCGATGTTCGCCTCGGCGACCAGGCAGAAAAGCTGGTGACCGTACTATTTACCGACATCCGGGATTATACCAGTCTTTCGGAACTGATGACCCCTGAGGAGACTTTTAGCTTCATTTGTTCCCTGAATGAAAGGATGGGCCCCATCATTCGGGACCATGAAGGCTTTATCAACCAATATCTCGGGGATTCCATCATGGCGATTTTCCCCGGGAACCCATCGGATGCCCTAAGCGCAGCAATTGTGATCCAGCGGGAGATCCATGAATTTAACCAGGAGCGCCACCAACAGAATCTGGTTCCGATCCGGATCGGGATCGGGATGCATTGCGGTCCGTTGATCATGGGCATTACCGGGGACCAGGAACGGATGGATGCCTGCACCATTTCCGATACTGTCAATACAGCCTCCAGGGTGGAAAGCCTGACCAAGCATTACCAGGCGGAGATCCTGCTCAGCCAGGCCTGCCTGAACGAAATGGAGCACCCGGAAAGGTTCCGCCTGCGGGACCTTGGCATGGTCCAATTGAAAGGAAAACTCAAATCGATCCATATTTTTGAGTGCATTGATTCCAATTCACCCTCCAGGATCGAGTCCATGAAGCAAACCCTGCCCTTTTTCAACGAAGGTGTGATCCATTTTGGGAAAAAATCATTTGAAATCTCCCGCGATTCCTTTAAAAAGGTGATGGAAATAGATCCTGAGGATGCTGTGTCCCAGTTCCTTTATCATCATACCAACAGGATCCTGAATTCAGGTTCCCAGGAACATATTACCGGCATTGTGGAAATGGAAGAAAAATAGGCTTCATACCGACCTCCAATCAAAAAAAATCAGGGGTCAGGATACCAGAATGCATATTCACCAACTCATTTGGACGCCCAAAATCTTTTTTTAGGAATAAATTTAGCTGCTATCTTTGCCCTCCCCAGGGAGCATAGCTCAGCTGGTTCAGAGCATCTGCCTTACAAGCAGAGGGTCCGCGGTTCGAAACCGTGTGCTCCCACCAGGAAAATAAAGCGCCTCGGAAACAAATTCCAGGCGCTTTTTTTGGCAGAAAATCCAGCTGTCAACTGTTCCATTTTGGAACTGGTGCTGATAAATTCGATCTATCCGGAAGCAGTTCTATGTTTTAATATTCAAATCGCCTGAAAAAATCCTCATTAAAGGGGTTCATCCAGGCAAAATGCAATGGAATTTCCGGGTATGTTTCTGTAAATTTCCTGTACTTACTGGTCTTAATAAGGGCCTCATCATATTTTGCTTCAATCGCGCATGGGTTTTCTTTTTCGGGCAACACAAAGTCCACCTCATTCCCATCGGCTGTACGCCAGTAAAAAATGGAATCCAAACCGTATTTATCTACCAACGCCCTGAAATATGCGGTTTCCCATAGGCCCCCCTTATCCATTCTGTCCGTTATTTGCTGAAAGTTGTTCAACAGGCAATTACGCAATCCCGTATCCAAAATGAATTCTTTTGGCATTTTTGTCAATTCCTTCCTGAGGTTTCGGGAAAAGGGTTTTACCAAAGCCAGATGAAAACATTTCTGCAAAATCCGCAGGTAACTCTGAACCGTTT
>DATKSX010000056.1:0-4915 GCA_035531415.1 Chitinophagaceae bacterium | reverse complement strand
TAGGCTGGGTCTGGTTTTTCCTCCTCCAGGCTACCGAAGGTTACCTGAAAAACCCGGATCAGGTCCTTGAAGACTCCAAGGTCTGTACGGCCAAGCCGCCGGATTAAAATCTTGCGCTTATCCACGTTCATGACCCTTTGGTTGATCCCCCTTACGGCCCATCCCCATCCTTTTGCGCACTTGGAAGCCAACTGGGGAAATTATTTATCAACAGACATAAAGGTTAACGAAATTCATTATATCTTCATATTAAAATTAATCCCTATGAAATTCAAACCCCAAATATTCTTTTTCATGCTTTGCCTGGGCCTCCCATTCACCGCAATGGCTCAGAAGGTGAATCAGGGACCGGAAAATATCGTCAAAATCAACCTTTCCTCCCTGGCCCTCAACAATTACTCCTTTCAGTACGAACGGAAATTGTCCCATAAGATAAGTTTCGGGCTCGGATTCCGATTCATGCCTCAGGGTGCTCTGCCATTTCATAACTCCATCAATTCAATCATCAATAAAAATCAATCTTCCGGATCAGGAAATAATAACAATAATAATGACAGTTCCTTTAAAAATGCCGTGACCAATTCCCGCATGAGCGACTGGGCAGTCACCGCGGAAGTCCGGTTCTATTTCGGCAAAAAGGGTTTCGGCCGGAATTTTTATGTGGCTCCATATGTCCGGTATACCCAGTTCAGCCTGAACATCCCTTATACCTTTACCGACCAGAACAACCAGCCTCATAATATGAACCTTCAGGGGAATTTGACCGGCTTCGGGGCAGGGTTAATGCTCGGAAAATCCTTCATGATCAAAAAAATTGTGGTGTTGGATATCTGGATATTGGGACCCATGATTGGCCCGGGAAGGGTTAATGTCAATGCGACGGCCGACCTGAGCCAGCTTTCCGACCAGGATAAGCAAACCCTGAAGGACAACATCCAGAACGTAGGCATCCCCACCTGGACTTTAACTGCCAATGTGAGCAATACCGGGGTTCAGGCTACCGGCAACGGCGCCCTCATTGGGGTTCGGGGCCTGGGGTTCAATGTGGGAATCGCTTTCTGACGATGGGGCTCAGCCCGGGAAGTGATGGAATATCCGGGGCAGGAAGATGATCGCTCCCACGATGGCCGCTACCACCGATGCCAGCAAAACAGCCCCTGCGGAAACATCCTTGATGAATCGCACCCTATCATCCGGACCGGGATGGACCAGGTCGCAAAGTTTTTCCACGCAGGTATTGAAGGCCTCTGCTGTAAGCACCAGGCCGATGGATAGGATCACCAAGGTCCATTGCCCGGAATGCAGCCGGACCAGGAAGCCCAGCAGGATCACCGCTCCCGCGGCACTTACCTGGATCCAGGCATTGTGCTCAGACCGGATCAGGCAGATAATTCCCCGGAAGGCATACCTGAAGCTTCCAATTCTTTTCCGGAGGAAGAATTTGTCTTTTTGCATTGGGATCGTTGATTCGCTGCCGACCGGGGTTCTTTCCGGTTCTAAAAAAATTTCCCCGCTACCCTATTTTTTGTAAATTTAGTCCAACCCTTCCAACATTTGCCGGAAAAGCGCCCCCTATGGCCGGCTTCACTCCTAAACTCAGGTTATGTCCATTCCACGCAGAACATTCATCCGGACCGGCTCGGCTGCAATTGCCGGAGTCCTGGCTCTTCCCAAGAGCCTCAAAGCCTTCAGTTTTCCCCATGAGATCCTTGGACTCCAGCTATACAGCGTCCGGGATGATATGGGAAAGGACCCCGAAGGAACCCTGAAGCTGGTTGCTGCTGCCGGATACAAATATGTGGAGCACGCCAATTATATCGACCGGAAATTCTATGGCTATTCCGCCACGGAATTCAAGAAATTGATCGCCGGTCTTGGCCTGGATATGATCAGCGGCCACACGGTCATGAGCATGAAGGACTGGGATGACCCCAAGGACGATTTTACCGATGAATGGAAGTGGACCATCGAAGATGCCGCCACGGTGGGCCAGCGTTTCGTGATCAGCCCCTGGCTGGATGAAAGCCTGCGCAAGGATATTGAGGGGCTTAAAAAGTTCATGGACCTGTTCAATAAATGCGGTCGCTTGTGTAAGTCCCATGGCCTGACCTTCGGCTATCACAACCATGATTTCGAGTTCAGCACCATGGTGGACAACATGAAGCTCTACGATTTCATCCTGAAGAACACGGATCCCAGCCTGGTCATGCAACAGCTCGATGTGGGCAATATGTTTGAGGCAGGGGCAAAGGCCCTGGATGTCCTCCACCAGTACCCGGGAAGATTCAAACTC
The DNA here is from genome assembly GCA_035531415.1 of Chitinophagaceae bacterium. GTDB lineage: Bacteria > Bacteroidota > Bacteroidia > Chitinophagales > Chitinophagaceae > JANWKA01. The sequence goes on along the minus strand of DATKSX010000056.1, from coordinate 2,622 downwards.
ATGCATGTCAAGGATGAGACCCCTTCCAGCAAAGGGGAGATGGGAGATAAATACGAAAGCTGCGTCCTGGGAAAAGGCATTCTTCCGGTGAAAGAGATTGTGGATACGGGCCGCAAGACCGGCGGAACTTCATATTTTATCATTGAGCAGGAATCCTACCAGAACCAGCCCCCCGTGGAATGCTGCAGGCTGGATTTCAAGGTGATGAAAAGCTGGGGATACTAGGAAGGGCCCTTACCCCCGGGGCGATCCTGCCAACCGGAAATTCGGAGTCTTCGGCGGCTTCGGGATCAAATTCTAATCCCTTCAGCTGAATTTTTCACAAGCTTCCAGCAGGACGGCGCAACCCTGGCGGACCTCCTCCTCCCGGATGATCAGGGGCGGGGCGATCCTCAGGCAATGCGGGGCGAAAAGGAACCAGTCCACGAGCACCCCGCTTTGGATGCATCCGGCGATCACTTTGCGGCAGATGGCGGGGTCCGCAAATTCCACCGCGATCATCAGCCCCCTGCGGCGCACCTGACGGATCCCGGGATGTACCAGCAGCCTGCTGAAAAGTGCGCCCCGGGCCTGCACGGAATCGATAAATTTTCCTTCCAGAAGCGACTCCAGGGCGGCCAGGCCGGCGGCGCAACAGACGGGATGGCCGCCAAAAGTGGTGATATGCCCCAATACGGGATCATGGGACAGGCAGGACATGATTTTGGGATCGGAAATAAAAGCGCCCAGGGGCATCCCTCCACCCAGGGCTTTGCCCAATATCAGGATATCAGGGACGATGCCAAATGAATTAAAAGCCCAGAGGGAGCCGTTCCTCCCGAACCCGCACTGGACCTCGTCGAGCACCAGCAGGGCCCCGGTCTCATCGCAGCGGGCGCGAAGGGCCTTCATCCATTCCGGGTCCGGCGCAATCACGCCGGCCTCCGCCTGGATCGTCTCGGTCACCACGCAGGCCGTCCCGGAACCGATCCGGCCCAGGCTTTCCATCGTATTGAACTCCAGGTGTCCCACCCGGGGCAGCAGGGGGCCGAAAGCATCCCTCCAGCGGGGATCCCCCAGTATGCTGAGGGCGCCCTGGGTGGAACCATGGTACCCTCCCCGGAAAGCGAGAATCTCCTGTCTGCCGGTATGGCGTTTGGCCAGTTTCATGGCCCCCTCGATGGCTTCGGATCCGGAATTCGTGAAATAAACCGATTGGAGGGGAGAAGGGAGTTGTTCAGTCAGCAGGCGGGCAAATTGTACCTGCGGGGTTTGAATGAACTCCCCATAAACCATCAGATGCAGGTATTGGTCCAACTGGGCACGGATCGCTTCCACCACCCGGGGCGGCCGGTGGCCGAGGCAGCAGACCCCGATTCCCGCGATCAGGTCCAGGTACTGCTTTCCGCTTCGGTCCCACAGATACATGCCTTCGGCACGGATGATCTCCAGCCCCATGGGATCGGGGGAGGTCTGGGCCAAATGGCGAAGGAAAAGCTGGCGGGAAGTCACTTCTGGTTCCGGGAAATTGGCGAATTTAGCGAATCAGAATTAATCCTGACCCCTGCTATGCCCACCATACTCCCCGTGAAAGGAATTTCTCCCCGGTTCGGAAAGGATTGCTTCATCGCGCCCAATGCCACGGTCGTCGGGGACGTGGTCACCGGGGATGAGTGCAGCATCTGGTTCAATGCGGTGGTGCGGGGGGACGTGAATTCCATCCGGCTGGGCAACCGGGTCAATATCCAGGACGGGGCCGTGCTCCATGCCACCTATCAGAAAACCACCACCGTTCTTGGAGACCGGGTATCGGTGGGCCACCTGGCCATCGTTCATGGTTGCACGGTGGGTGATGATGTGCTGATCGGAATGGGGGCGATCGTGATGGACCATGCCCGGGTTGGAAGTAATTCCATCATTGCGGCCGGGGCCGTGGTATTGGAAGGAACCGAGGTGGAGTCCGGAAGCATTTATGCAGGAATTCCCGCCCGAAAGGTGAAGGACATCAGCCAGGAACTGATCCGCGGGGAAATTCACCGGATCGCGGAAAATTACCTGATGTACGCGGGCTGGTTCAGGCCTTCCCGGGAAGGCTGATCAGACCAGGCTTTCCAGGATGGACAGATAGCTTACATATCGTTCCGGGGAGATCCTTCCCTCCTCCAGGGCCTTTTTCACTTCGCATCCCGGTTCCTCAACATGAAGGCAATTGCTGAACCTGCACCCGGAAAGAAAATCAAGCATCTCTGGGAAATAATGGGAAACTTCCGCTGGTGCCAGGTCCACCAGTCCGTATTCCCGGATCCCCGGAGTATCAATGACTTTACCTGAGCCGGGGAGGTCAAACATTTCCGCGAAGGTGGTGGTGTGCACCCCCTTTCCGGACCATCCGCTGATCCGGCCGGTTTTCTGGTCGGTCCCAGGCAGCAAAAGATTAATGAGGCTGGATTTCCCGGAACCGGAATGGCCCGCAAACAGGGTGGTCGATCCGGACAGGCGGGATTGGAGGGCCTCCAGGCCTTGTCCCGTGATGGCTGAACAGATCAGGATCTCGTATCCCACCTGCTGGTAGACGGTCATAATCCGGTCCAGCTTTTCCAGGTCGCCCGCTGTGAACTGGTCCGCCTTGTTGAAAAGGATCAG
>DATKSX010000055.1:0-10583 GCA_035531415.1 Chitinophagaceae bacterium | reverse complement strand
GCCTTGCAGAAGCCGGCCAGCTCTTCAAGCTGCGGGGCGGTGAAATACTTATCGAAACTGCTTTTCGGTAATCCTTCGACAGGCCACCGGATATAGGCCAAACCCTTCATGCCGATCTGCGGGCGCTTTACCCAATCGGTAAGCAGGTCCAGCTCCCTGCGGGAGGTTTCCGAACCGTCCGGGACCACCAGGGCCAGCACCGTTTCGGCCTCATCCATAACCCGGAAGCCGGTTTCTTTTCGGTGGAGGGGGGAATGTTGCAGTTCCGCCTCGAACGAGGAGTATGCCCCTGGGGGAACTTTCAGGTTGACCAGCTCCATCTTGAAGCGGATATCCGGTTTGTCGTTGCCATAGCGCCACATGGCCTCCTCCCAGGTCATCCGGGCAAAGGGGCCTTCGAACTCCACCCCGAGGACTTCCCGGAAAATGGTCCGGATCAGGCCTTCGAACAGGTCCAGGATGTCCTGCTGTTCCACAAAGGCCATTTCACAATCGATCTGGGTGAACTCCGGCTGGCGGTCCGCGCGGAGGTCTTCATCCCTGAAGCATTTGACGATCTGGTAATACCGGTCCAAGCCGCTCACCATGAGCAGTTGCTTGAAAGTTTGGGGAGACTGCGGCAGGGCATAGAATTCACCGGGGTTCATCCGGCTGGGCACCACGAAATCCCTGGCCCCTTCCGGAGTGGACTTGATCAGGAAAGGGGTTTCGATGTCCAGAAATCCCTGGCGGTCCAAATACTCCCGGGTCACCCGGTTTACTTTATAGCGCAGTTCCAGATTTTTTCTAAGGGGGCTCCGGCGCAGGTCCAGGTAGCGGTATTTCATCCGCAGATCGTCTCCGCCGTCCGTATGTTCCTCGATGGTGAACGGAGGGGTTTTGGAGGGGTTCAGCACAGTGAACTCCTCCACCGTGATTTCGATCTCTCCGGTAGGAAGCTGGGGGTTTTTATTGCTCCGTTCCACTACTTTACCCCGGATCCGGACGACATATTCCCTGCCGGGAGGGTCTCGCTCCAGAGTTTCCTTCAGGCCCTCGCCGAGCACCAGCTGGGTGATTCCATACCGGTCGCGCAGATCCAGGAAAGTGATCGCCCCGAATTTCCGGATGGCCTGGATCCATCCGGAAAGGGTCACTTCCTTACCCTGATCGGTAAGTCTCAATGCCCCGCAGGTGTGGGTCCTGTACATATTCTTGTCCTGGTTTTCCGGAATTGGATTGGCAGGCGCAAAGATAACAACAATTGACCAGCGGCTGCAGGATGGTCAGTCCGGTTCCAGCTCCAGGTTGTCATAAGCCAGGTGGATCCCTTCCGGGAGCTGGGCCTCCACTTCGGCGTGCAGCCCAAGCTGGTGGCTGATATGGGTCAGCCAGGTCTGGGGATGGCCCAGTTTGCGGGACATATCGATCGCTTCGCTGAGGTTGAAATGGGAGATATGCTTTTCCCGGCGAAGGGCGTTGAGCACCAGGGCCCTGGTGCCGCTGATCTTGGAATGCTCCGAAGAGGCGATATGGTTGGCATCCGTGATATAGGTGAAATCCCCGATCCGGAAACCGAGCACCGGCATTTGATGGTGCATCACCTGGATGGGATGAATGGGGACCCCCTGGATCTCGAAGGGATCGCCTCCGATGGCCTTCAGCCGGATCTCCGGAACTCCGGGATATTTTTTTTCCGCGAACGCATATGGGAATTCGGTGCGGATCACCTGCTGGGTGGACTCCGTGGCGTACACATCCACCGGGGCTTGCTGGAAATAGTTGTAGGCCCTCACATCGTCCATCCCGGCAATATGGTCCTTATGGGGATGGGTGATCAAGATGGCATCCAGTTGCATCACGCCTGCACGCAACATCTGGTACCGGAAATCAGGGGTGGTATCGATCACGATATGAAGCCCGTCGATCTGGACCAGGACGCTGCTCCGCAGCCTTTTATCCCGGCGGTCAGGGGATTGGCAAACCGGGCAGGGACATGCGATCATCGGCACCCCGGAGGAAGTGCCTGTTCCTAAGAATGTGACTTTCAACCGATCTTTTTTGAAGGATGAACCGGGTCAGGCCTCCTGGTCCCCGGGCAGTTGGGAAAGAGGGGTCGAGGCAGCCTTGAGGGACTGACTGAGCAGCTTCTGCGAATCCAGGGTGAGCTGGTCGAAGGGAATGTCCAGCAGGGGAAGAATGTCCAGCAGGGTGTTGATCCGGCCTTCCAGGCTCAGGAACCTGTTCACGACCACGACTTTCCGGTCCTCCAGGATGCAATAGCCTGAGTTGAAAGTTCCCTTTTCGTACCGCAGGATATATCCTGCCTCGTCAAAAAGCTTTTCCAGGCGGGTGAGGGTCTGGACATTATACCGGATGGTCATGACAATGGGTTACGGAACCAAATTTACTAATTCCGGGTGATTCAGGGCCTCCTTCCGGATGAAGATCAGGGAACCAGCTCAACTTTTCCCACCCGGGAGGTACCGGATGGATCGGTGAGGTAAACCAGGTAGACGCCGTCCCCCATGATTGGAGTGCGGGGGACCGTGATCCAGTTATCCTTCAGGTTTTCTCCTGTCAGATCCTGATCATAGACTACCTCTCCACGCATGCTCACCATCCTCAGATGGATCCGGGAGGGATTCCATCCTCCGAGTTGGATCCGGAAGAACCGGTTGGCCGGGTTGGGAAAAATTTTGAAATCGTTTTCCACTCCTCCCCCGAAATCCACGGATACCACTCTGGAATAGGTCGCCTTCCCGTCAAAATCCACCTGCCTGAGCCGGTAAAAATTGACTCCGGGTTGCGGGTGCAGGTCCAGGAAGGTATAGTCGTTTTCCTCCTGGGAATTTCCAGCACCCAGGACGCTCCCGATCTTTATAAAATCCGAGGCGTTCCCGCTTCGTTCCACATCGAAATGATCATTGTTGTGCTCGGAGCCGGTCGTCCAGTCCAGCTTTGCTGCGCTGTCCAGGCGAGTGGCATTAAAGGTCACCAGGTTTACCGGAGTTACATAAGAAGCAAACAGGCCATATACCTGGACCTCGTTGGAGAAGGTGGGTACATATACTTTCCCGTTGGCCACCATGGGTGGGCAGAACTTGGCAAAACCCCCTACGGAATCCCGTCCGGCATCAAGCTGGCTGTTCCAGAGCTGGGTACCCACATTGCTGGCATCAAAGGCAAACAGATAACCCTCGACAATTTTACTGGAGGGATCTTCCGAGATGGGAATGGTCGCCCACAGGATGGCTGAACCGGCGGAGTTGCCGGCAGCGGAAAGGCATAGAATTCCGCCCGGTTGGCCATCTCCATTCGGATCGGAAGGTCCCTTGGTTGGCGTGGTATTGAATACATGGTTCGTGATCCGGTAAGCGGACAGGTAATCGCTTTGGCTCCACCAATAGGTCAGGGCCGTGTTGGGGTTGGAAGGATTGTCAGCCCAGTAAACCGCGGATCCATGGACCTCATGGTTGGTGCCAAAGGCGTTAAATTCCTGGGCGACCTGGTCCCCCCCCGAATGGAAATGGCCCATACCATCTTCATTGACCAGGTAAAGCAGGCCTTTTTTGCAGCTGGCAGTAAGGTATTGGGTCCCGGGGATCAGCAGGGGTCCGTCGCTGCCCAAATCAAAATCATTGGAGTCCAGGCTGGATTGATCGTGGGGGGAGAACCAATCCGAGACATCCAGGGTCTTACCGGCCGTGTCCGGGGTCAGTTTCAGGATACAGTCCCCAAAATCATGGTGGAGGGTGGAATCGAAGACCCCGTTACCCGTAATCACATACAGGTTGCCTGCCGGGTCCACGGCTGGCCCCTGCCCGGACATCCAGATCCCGGCGCGGGAATATTTACCGGAACGCCCGCCCCCTCCCGCTTCATTGCCATTTGGGTCCGTATTGAAAACGACCACCTGGTCACTGATATCGGAGGCATTGTACCCCAGGATCCAGCCCTGATAATCGTCTTTATCTCCATAGGAAGAAAAACAGAGATACACCACTCCCTGGGAAAGGGCCAGGGCAGGGCGCTGGTTCTCCCGCGCGGATACGAAATCGACCGTTCCGCTGTCCCCATTGGCTGTACCCGGCACGGAACCGGAAATGGCCACTTCTCCTCCGAATTTAGGGCTGCCGTCCGTCAGGGAAAGGGCATAAAGCGTGTCGGTATATACCCCCGCAGAGTAGGATTTGGACTCCACATAGATGGTGTTGGTGAGGGTATCGATGACCGGGGTGCTGCAGATCCCAATGGCTTCGGTGATGTCCAGATAACCGTTGTACACCATGCCCTCCGGGTCGGAGACATATTTTCCCAGCCCTTTTTTCCAGAATAACCCTGCGGAATCTGCGTTAAAGGCGTAAAGCGTATCGTGCATTGTGGCGATGAAAAGAACATTTTTTTTCCCTGAAAATCCCGGGATCGTTAATCCGGATACCACCAGGGGCTGGGCATATACCTGCCCACTGACCGTATCGGTCCAGAGTTTGCCGAATGAGTTGTTGGTAGATTCCACCGTCGTAGTATTGAGCAGGTGCTCCTGGAGGTTGGCGCCGGTCCGGTTGAGATCATAATGTTCGGTGACCACATTGATCTGGGCCCGGGCGCTGGATGCCAGCAAACAAACCCAAAGAGTCAAAGCAGGAAGGGCAATCAGGGGTAGTTTTCTCCTCATGGCTTTATTTTTATAGCCCGGCCGGTTAAAGGATAGGCGTAAAAGGGCAATAGATAAATTCAAAATGGGTTTTTGCCGGATATTGGCAGGTGCTGATCAGGGCAGCAATATTAGGGTATTGCAAATATATAATAAAGTTTTTTAAAGCCTTCAAAATGGACCGGCGGCAATACCTCTAACGGGAACCTGTCCTGCATCCACTCCTGGAAGGAAGTTTACCGGGCCTAATTTCAGGGATTTCGGACCGGCAACAGGATACTGGAGGGGAAGGAGGGGGTTCCGTAAATTTTCTGGGTTGCGGCTTTGAAATCTGATGCAGTTGCCAGGAAAATATTGGGGACCCAACGTTGGGGATTCCGGTCAATGACCGGGAACCAGGTGCTCTGCACCTGGACCATGATCCGGTGTCCCGGGAGGAAAACATGGTCCAGGGCATGCAGATCGATGGTATAATGTTCCACCGCACCCGGTTGGATGGGGCTGGGATGTTCAAAGGATTTTCGGAACCGCCCCCGCAGCACATCGTTGGCAACCATCAGTTCGTAACCTCCCATCCGGTAATTCATGCTGTCCTCTGCCGGGTAAACATCGATCAGCTTCACCACCCAGTCGGCATCAGACCCGGAAGTAGCCGCATAAAGGTTCGCCTTTATATTGCCGGTGACCACGACTTCTTTTTCCAGGGGTTCGGTCTCCCAGGTCAGCACATCGGGCCTCCCGTCCACAAAACGCTGGTCCTCGGTCAGCCAGGTATACCACCGGGAGCCTTTGCCATAGGTTTCCTCGATCGGGCGGGTCCGGTAGGGCACCGGCCGAGAAGGATCGGAAACATAGCTTCTGAATTCCCTTGAAGGGCTGGCCGCTGGGGGATCAAAGGAAAGGGATCCGTCTGTCCTGAGGTACAGGTTTTGCGACCGGGCATCGGAAGGCGGCCAGCGGTCATATTGCATCCACCGGTCGGTCCCGGTCTGGAAACTCCGGACCATGGGGAAATCCCCGCTTCCTTCCCCTTTCAGATAATATGCGAACCAGGATGCCTGGATCTCTTTGCGGAAATAGGTTCCGGTCGGGGAATGAAATTCAATATTGCCCAGGCTGCTGCCCGCCCCGCGGGCCCAGCCTCCGTGGTTCCAGGGCCCGATGACCAGGTGATCCCGGTGAAAACTGTCCCTTGCAGCCAGGATCTTATAGGTTTCCTGGGGTCCGTAAAAGTCCTCCTGGTCCCACCAACCGGCAACGTTAAGGACGGGAACCCGGGGATAGTCCAGGCGTCCGGCGAGTGCCTGCCGCTTCCAGAAGCGGTCATAGTTGGGGTGTGCTACATAATTGTTCCAGGTAGGGACATGCCCATGGAAATAAAGGCGGTTCACATTGGAGAGGGGTCCCAGCTTCAGGTACCAGTCATAGGTGTCATACTCCCCGAATTGAAATAAGGAATCTGTTTTGGCGGCCTCCTCCATAAAGGCATATTCCATTCCATAGCTCAGGCGGAAGGCCCCGTTGTGGTGGAAATCATCCCCCAGGAACATGTCTGCAGGGGTCGCCTGTTCTGAAACCGCTTTGAGGGCGGGATGCGGATCCAGTTCCCCCATCATGGTGGTCCATCCATCGTAGGAGATGCCGTACATGCCGACTTTCCCGTTGTTGTTCCGGATATGGGAAAGCAGCCAGTCGATGGTGTCATAGGTATCGGTGCTTTCATCGATGGCCTTCGGGTCTCTCTTATCCCGAGTGAACCGTTGCATCTCGAACACGCCTTCGGAACGATACCTGCCCCGGATATCCTGGTAAACAAAAATATATCCGTCCCTCGCAAGGTCACGGACATAGGGGATGGTGGAAGGGGATGGCACCCGGGCCACCCCGTATGGGGTTCGCAGCAAAAGGAATGGGAGTGGTTGGCCTGTTGGAACCGGAGAATAGATTACGGTATAAAGCTTCACCCCGTCCCGCATGGGGATCATGGCCTCCTGCCGCTGGTAGACCAGGGAATCCCGTTGTGCGAAAGCTGGGCCATAGTGAAAACATGCGCAGCAGCAGATGATCCATCCCAGGGAGATGCGGCTTTGCCGGAAGAACAGTTTCATCCCATCAAAATACGGAGTTTGGATTGATTTTCGAATGCTCAGAGGTTGGCTGCAAGCCAGGCCATGGCGCCCATACCGATTGGGATGGCCCGCTCGTCGATATTGAAGGTGGGGGTGTGAACTCCGGATCCGGTCCCGGCTTCCTGGTTACCGGTACCCAGGCGGAAAAAACAGGCCGGGATTTCCCGGCTGTAGAAGGCAAAATCCTCCGATCCCATGCGCATCGGGGTATCCAGGACCCGGGCCTCACCCAGGAAGCCGGTGGCCAGATCTCTGGCCCGGGAGGTCAGCTTTTCATCATTGTAAAGGCAGGGATAACCCGGAGGGATCAGGATCCCGGCTTCCGCTCCCATCTCCCCTGCAATAGAGGTAACCAAACCGCGGATCAATTCATGGGCTTTTGCTCTCCAATCTTCATCCATGGCCCTGAAGGTTCCCATCATCTTCAGTTCCGAGGGGATTACGTTGGTCGTATGGCCCCCGTTGATCGCGCAAATGGAAAGCACGGAAGGAGAAAAGGGATCCCTGTTGCGGCTGATCACCTGCTGAAGCGCAACCACGATCCGGGAAGCAGCCAGGATCAGGTCCGTCGTGAGATGCGGGGCGGCGGCATGGCCGCCCTTTCCCCGCAGGGTAATATAGATTTCATCCGCGCTGGCCATATACTTCCCTGCCCTAAAGCCAAGGTTTCCGGTTTCCAGGTCGGGTTGAACATGCAGGCCGAGGATGGCGGATGGCCGGGGATCCAGCAGGGCGCCATCCCGGATCATGAGACTTGCTCCGCCGGGAGCTTTTTCCTCCCCCGGCTGGAAAATCAGTTTCACGGTACCATTCCAGGATCCCCGGAGTTCCTGGAGGATTTTGGCCGCACCGAGAACGCAGGAGGTATGGACGTCATGGCCGCAGGCATGCATGACCCCGGGCTCGGTGGATTTATAGAGAATATCATTGGCCTCCGAAATAGGCAGGGCATCCATATCGGCCCGCAGGGCCACGATCCGGCTGGCTGGGTCATTTCCCTGAAGCAGTCCGACCACCCCGGTGCCTGCAAAGCCGGTCCGGAAGGGGATCCCCCAGGAGCGCAGCTTTTCCTGGATGAACGCGGAGGTTTGGTGCTCCTGGAAAGAAAGCTCGGGATGGGCATGCAGGTGCCTTCGGATCCCGATGAATTCAGGGCCGAAGGAAGCCGCAAGCTGTTCAATTTGGCTCGTGGATATCATTGGAGCTGTCGGGGGATGAATTGATCTGGTCCGGCACGGTGAAGACGCCACCGGTGAAAAGCTGGCTGACCTGGTCCTGGAGGGGTGCGGCGGCCTCCCTTGTTTTGAAATCACCCAGGCGCACCCTGAAATAGGGATCCTGGTAAATGAGATAGGTCCGGTATTGGGGAAATTGCCGGAGCATCTGGGCCTTTACCTGTTCGGCCTTGCTCCGGGAAGGGGTGATCATCGCTTCCACCCGAAAACCTTTGGGGTGGGTCGCTGCCTGGGTATTGTAATCGATCTGGGAGCGGATCAGCACCTCCAGCCTGGGATCGGCATGCACGTTCACCGAGCCCTCCTGAGCCGCCGCACCCAGGGCCCAAAGGCAGCAGAGGGTGGACAGGATCCACCTTGACCTGCTCCCGGTCCTTCGCATTATTCCTCTTTTCCGTGACAATGTTTGTATTTTTTTCCGCTGCCGCAGGGGCAGGGGTCGTTCCTCCCTACCTTGGGTCCAACCCGGATCGGTTCCTTCTTCGCAGGGGAATTGGAAGCATAGTAATCCTCATCGTGTTCATAGGAATCCCCACCGGCGGTGGCATAGGCCTCCTTTCGGGTCTTCATCCGGCTCATGTCCGTTTTTTCTTCATGACCTTCCCGGATCTGGCCGTTGTTGTTGTTGTTGTTGTTGTTCTCGGCAACGGGGATACCGGCCTTGGTCAGGAAGGCGACAATCTCCTTGTTGGTATCGGTATTCATCACCCGGAACAGGTTGAAGGCTTCGATCTTGTAGATCACGAGTGGATCTTTCTGTTCGTAGGAGGCGCTCTGGACGGACTGTTTCAGGTCATCCATCTGCCGCAGGTGTTCCTTCCAGGATTCATCGATCAGGGCGAGGGTGATTCCCTTTTCAAGGGAGGTGACCAGTTCCTGGCCCGAGGTATCCACGATTTTCTTCAGGGGCGCAAGTACATTGATCCCTTTCATCCCGTCGGTGAAGGGCACGGAAATGTTTTCGATCTTTCCCCCCTGCTCTTTATAAATTTGGCGGATCACCGGGAAGGTCCGTTCCACGAGCGCCTTATTTTTGCGCCTGTAACTTTCCAGGGCCTCCGTGTAGAGATGCTGGGCTATGGTCGGAACATCATCTGCCTCAAATTCCCCAGGCTGGAGGGTGGTGTCCACCCCCAGGTATTTCATCACATCCAGCCGGAACTCATCATAATTGTTGCTTTCCTTGTGGTTGAATACCAGATTCTCGGCCACGTCATAGAATGAATTGTCCAGGTCGATGGAAAGGCGTTCGCCGAAAAGGGCATGGTTGCGCTTCCCATAGATCACATTGCGCTGCAGGTTCATCACGTCATCGTAATCCAGCAGGCGCTTCCGGATGCCGAAATTGTTCTCCTCGACTTTTTTCTGGGCCCTTTCGATGGACTTGGAGATCATGCTGTGCTGGATCACCTCCCCTTCCTTGTATCCCATCTTGTCCATCAGCGAGGCGATCCGGTCGGAACCGAACATCCGCATGAGGTCGTCCTCCAGGGAGGCGTAGAACTGGGAGGTGCCGGGATCGCCCTGCCTGCCTGCCCTCCCCCGGAGCTGGTTGTCCACCCTTCGGCTTTCATGGCGTTCCGTTCCGATGATGGCCAGTCCGCCCGCTTCCTTCACCCCGGCTCCGAGCTTGATATCGGTTCCACGGCCCGCCATGTTGGTGGCAATGGTGACGTTGCCCGACAGCCCGGCTTCCGCCACGATTTGGGCTTCCCGCTGGTGTTGTTTGGCGTTGAGTACATTGTGAGGGATCTTCTTCTGGGTCAGCATCCTGCTGAGTAATTCGGAGACTTCCACGGAAGTGGTGCCCACCAGGACGGGCCTTCCCGCCGTGCGGTATTTCTCGATCTGGTCGATGACCGCCCGGTATTTTTCCCTTTTGGTCTTGTAAACGAGGTCATGCTCGTCGTCCCGTACCATGGGCAGGTTGGTGGGGATGGAAACCACGTCCAGCTTATAGATCTCCCAGAACTCGGCGGATTCGGTCGAAGCCGTTCCGGTCATCCCGGCCAGCTTATGGTACATCCGGAAATAATTCTGGAGGGTGATGGTGGCGAAGGTCTGGGTAGCCGCTTCCACCCGGACGTTCTCGCGGGCTTCAATGGCCTGGTGCAGTCCGTCGGAATATCTTCTGCCCTCCAGGATACGCCCGGTTTGCTCATCGACGATCTTGACTTTGCCGTCCAGCACCACATACTCGACGTCCTTTTCAAACAGGGTATAGGCTTTCAGCAACTGCTGAACCGAATGGATGCGCTCGGATTTGATCGCGAAGTCCTTGAGCAGGACGTCTTTTTTAGCGAGCTTATCTTCTGCAGAAAGTCCTGATTTTTCGATCTCGGCGATGGAAGCCCCTACATCGGGCATGATGAAGAACTCGGGATCTTCTCCCGACTGGGTGATCAGGTGAATCCCCTTGTCGGTAAGATCCACGGTGTTGTTTTTTTCGTCAATGGTGAAGTAGAGCTCCTCATCCACAAAAGGCATGTCCTTTTGCTGGTCTGACATGTAATGGTTTTCCGCTTTCTGCATGATCACCTTGCGGCCCGGTTCGCTGAGGTATTTGATCAGGGCGCTGTACTT
>DATKSX010000054.1:0-8011 GCA_035531415.1 Chitinophagaceae bacterium | reverse complement strand
ATCGAATTGGTGTAGGTGGAATCCTTTGATGCGAAGGTTTCGGTTTGATCGGTATATCCGTTGGAATAATGCATGAAATTATCATATCCAATCGACCCACTGAGGTTATCCCTGGGGGTGAGATCCCAATCAAAACCCAGGTTGGACATATAGCCCCGACGGGTAAACCCACCCTGGCCGTTTTGCAATAAAAGGACCTGGTCAAAGGCACTGTCTACCGAATTGCGGGTCATGCCGTTGAGGGTAGTGCTGTTCAGATTGCCATGGCCACTGAGCGAGGCATGAATGCCAAAATGGCCTTGCCGTGCCTGGAAATTGAAGGAGCCGTTTTCCAGCCTGGATCCTGCCGAAGCAATGACCTCCCCATGGACTCCATAGGCTGTATTTTCCTTGAGCACGATATTGAGGATGCCAGCCGTTCCTTCCGCATCGTATTTTGCTCCCGGGGTGGTGATCACCTGGATATCCTTGATTTGGCTGGCCGGGATGGACTGGAGGGCCTCAGTCAGGTTGCTGCCGAAAATCGAGGAGGGCTTCCCGTTGATCAGCACCCTGACGTTCGGATCACCTTGTAGTTCCACATTTCCATCCACGTCCACGGAGACTTCCGGAACCTTCTTGAGCACATCGGTGGCAACCCCTCCGATGCTGGTAATATCCTTGTCGGCATGGAAAACCAGCATGTCCGGGCGGTTTTCCACCAGAGGAGCCTGGGCCTGAACCAGCACAGTTTTAAGCGTGGTGGAAGCCTGGGTGAGAAAGACATTCCCCAGGACGACCTTTGGCCTGGATGGGCTGATCAACAGGTTGTTGACAAAGGAAGTGTGGTATCCGACCGCATCGATCCGCACCCGGTAAGTGCCTGCTGGGAGCGATCCCAGGGAAAAAATACCCCCCTGGTTCGTGAACCCTCCGTTTTCCGGCGCGGCCTGGTTTCCCCTGAAAAGCGCCACGGTCACATAGGGAACGGGCTGATGGGTGGACGAATCCAGGACCCTTCCGGAAATCGAACCGGAGTTTTCCGACATTTGGGCCGGACTGTTTAAAGAAAGACCGAGCAAAATCCCGGTGGCTGCAAATCCCTTCACAATTTTCAAAATGAGGGTATTCATCTTTATTATAAGTGATTCAGTGATATAGGAATTCCACAAAGTTACGCCTATCCACTCCTCCGCATTTACCATTGGTGGAGTTTTGTTCGGGGGTGAACTCAACTTTACTTCAGATTCCCAAAATCTAAAAATCCGTTACAAACGCTTGAGCCGGGCTGGTTCGGGCGAATGGGAAGGATGCCGGGGCTCCCCATTATCAGGTGTAATTCAGAATGCCTTCAGAATTTCAGGACTTCCGGGAACCGGCTATCTATTCCACCGAATATTTATTATTTTGTCTGGCAAACCCCAATTAAATGAGCAAAAAATTACTCCTCATTTCCCTGGGAATCACTTCCCTGATCTTCGGGGCCGCACAAGGCCAATCAAATTTCTCCATCGGACCCGTGGTGGGAATCGGGTTTACCGGCCAGACCCAGGTTTCATCGGCCGAGGTAACTCGATATGGCCTGGGCCAGGCTCCCGGGATCCCTTCCTTCATGGCACCATCCGGGGGAGGCTATCCGGAACCCGATGATGGCTACCAGGGCATCAGCCTGGTGGTACCTGTGCAAGGGGACTCCAGTGAAACCCATAAGGGCCTGATCCTTCCCTTTTTCGGGGTGATGGCCCAATACCGGCTTACCGACGAGGTTCGCCTGGAAGGTCAGTTCCTTTTCGACCCTATCGGGGTCCGTTCCTCTTTCCTTGGGCAGAGCACCACCAGCGAGGTGGATTACCTGAAGATTCCCCTGGATGTCCAGTACGGCTGGCCATTGGGACCGGGAGAACTTTTGGTAGGAGCCGGCCCCTACCTGGCGTTCGGGATTGGGGGCAATTCGGGAGGGAGGCAGCTGAAATTTGGAAACAATTCGAACCTGGATGGATTGCGCAGGGGCGATTGGGGGCTGGACCTCCAGGCCCAGTTCCTCCTGAAAAAGGGATGGCTTTTCGGCCTGGGCTTTGATCAGGGAATTGCGAATATTCTACCCGGAGGGAATTCATCCAACCGCATCCAAAATCATGAGCTCGGTCTGTCGGTAGGTTACCAATTCCGGGGCAAAAGTAAATGACGATAGCGGATCGGTATCCCTTCAGGGCTCCTGAAAACCCAATTGCTTCAACCCGCGCTGCACTTCGGGGCAGCTCATCAGCAGGTTCCAGAGCAATTGAGACCGGTAGTTTTCGATCATCACGATCTCGGGACCCTGGTCGATGGCCAGGAATTGGTTGTCAAACCAGATTTGGGTGAGGTTGAATGCATCCACAAACCCGTAGCTGCCCCAAATCTTGTTTCCCAGCTTATAATAGAAAAACCGGAGGGCGTTCATGGATTCTACCGGGGTATAAGGAAGGGAGGAGATTGCCGCGGTGGGCGTGATCACTCCGAGATCGTTGGTCGGGGAATGGGCGGAATAACCGGTGAAATTATCATCACTTGCGGTCAGTCCCCAGCAGGCGGGGCCATAACCATTATAATGCGCCGGATTGGCCACGCAATACCGGTAGTTGATCTGGGCATGGGCCGTGTCCTGGTCCCAGTAATTGGCATAGGCGTCGGATAACCCCAGGGGGTCCAGGCCCAGGAAGGAATAGTGTGCGAAAAACAGGGGGCCTCCCAGATCAGGACCCAAGGGCAGCTGAACTCCGTAGTAGTTGTTCCCGTTTCGGATTCCCCCGTTACGGGCCCATCCCTGGTCATACACGGCTTTCGGGATCGAGTCCGTGCTGGCGCTTGCGGCCAGCACATAGGTGATCAGGGCCTCATTCCAGCCGTTGATCTGCTGGTTGGAGGACCAACCGAAATCGGGACTCCAGTGCCAAAACAGGGTATTTTGATTTCCCTGGCGGAACCAGTTCCAGTCCACCCCGTTCCATAGGGCATTGATCGCTGTTCGCAGGTGGATCTCCCCGCTATCGGTTGCGCTGTTGAAATATTGGCGGGCGCAAAGAAGCCCCTCCATCAGGTAGGAGGTCTCCACCAGGTCCGCCCCGTCATCCTGGGTGCTGAAAGGAATCGTGGCCCCGCTGGAACCGCTCATCCAATGGGGAAAGGCCCCATGGTACCGTTTCGCGCTGTCCGAAAGGAAAGACACCATCTCTGAAATCCGGGCCATTCCTTCCGTCCTGGTAATGAAGTTCCTTTGAATCCCGACCAGGATGGCCATCACCCCGAACCCGCTTCCCCCGGTGGTGACCAGATCACCTGAGGTATTTCTTTCCCGGGCGAGGCCAGAAACCGGGTGACCGAAATCATAGAAGTATTTAAAGGTCTGCTGCTCAACGAGGGTGAGCAGGGAACTGTCCGATATCCGGGGAAATTTATCCGTCGTATCGATGGTCGTGATGAATTCGAGGGTACCTGGGGTTTTGGTCAGTGAATCCCCGTTGGAGGATTTCATTCCGGATCCAAAATACAGGTTGTAACCGGTAATGGGGAAAAGGGGGTTGGCAGGGATCAGGGTCACTTCACTATCCCCGTTTTCATAGGTCTGGGTGGTGGAAATAATGGTCCCCGGAACCGATCTCAACTGAAGGTCATTTAGCGCCGATCCCCGGTTCACCGGGGCGGTGAACTGCACTTTGATGGACGGGTTCAGGCTGATTCCATAATAGGGAGCGGCATGGGTGGTATCTATGGTTAAGGTTTTTAGGGAGAATGAGCCGCCTCCCCCGGGACGCCTGATGCTTTCCTTCCTGCAGGCCACAAGAGTGAGCAGGGCCGTTGCCAGGAAAATGAGTTTATGACGTTGTACCATTCGATTAGATTACCGGACCAGAATAAATGAGGCCATGCGGAATGCACGGCCTCATCAACAAAATAAGACGATTGATTTGGAATTCCTTAGAACCCTGCTTTTTCCAGGATATAGAGGGAATTCACGTCGGTTGCACTAAGCGAGCTGTTGTAGATTCTCAGCCGCTCGATGGCACCGGTGTATTCGCCAGCCCAGGGTTGGATTCCACCGAAGGACAAAGGTGGGGTCGTATTGATCCCCCAACCACCCACCACCACGGCGGTCGCATTCTTGAATTGCAAATTGCCATAAGGGGGTGCTCCATTGGTATTGGTCAGGCTTCCGGGGTCATTCTGGTAAAGTTCTAGCCCAACGGATCCTCCTGCGGGGGTGTAAGGACCATTAATTTTCACCGCTACTCCATTTTCGTAAACATTCAGCATGGAAGTAGCTGAACTGTAGGTGACGACGACATTCGTCCATTTTCCTACCGCGGTGTCCAGATCAGCAGTCAAATAGTAATTCTGCCAGATTACCCCGCTTCCGAAATTACTCAGGATGATCTTGAGCTGAAGGGTGTCGGCATTCAAGGTGGTTCCACCGGTAATTGAGGTAAAGGAGGTGAGCCCCAGGTGGATATTGGATTGCCATGCGGAATCATTGACCAGCTGGAAAAAACACTGCTCTCCCAAACCCGGGGTGACGACCGCATTCGGGTTGTTGGAAGGCTGGTTGGCCTTGATCCAGGCGGAAACCGTAAAACTGGTCAGGGTTTGAAGGCCCGTGCCGGCACCGGGATAGCCAAGGTAACTGTAGTTGCTGGAGGATCCCTGCCAGGCCTGGGTTCCGCTCAACATTCCGGAAACGAAACTGCCGCCGCTATTGGTGCCTTGGATGTGTCCTTTAGCATCCGTAGCACTGCCGTTCAGGGTCAAAAAGTCCTGAAGATTTGCGGCAGCGATCTGGTTGGAGGAGTCATATCCCCCTGGATTGTTTGGCGGTTTGGGCCCGGAAGGTTTGGATGAATGCGTTTTGCACGAACTCAACAACAGCCCCCCCGAAATAAAAAACGCCAGGATGACATAACTGTAATTCTTGATCTTCGATTTCATAGATTTGGATTTAAGTGCTCTTCGGATAATGGTTTTATATGTGGTTAAATTATAAATGATTAATATCCAGGGTTTTGTATAAGTTTCCCACCACTTAAGGCAATTTGGGTGGCCGGAATCGGCAACAACTCGTTCTTTCCTGCTACAAAATTTTTGCCAACTCCTTGCATGACCTGTGCAGCCCTGCCCTGACGGACAATATCAAAGAAACGGTCATGTTCCATAGCGAGTTCCACCCGGCGTTCATGCCAGATGGCCATCCGCAGGTCGGATTGGGAGCTGGCCGTGGTATTGGCCAGTCCTGCCCGGTTGCGGACCTGGTTCAGATCGGTAATGGCCACGGAAGGCTGCATCAGTTCATTGGCTGCCTCGGCGTTGATGAGCAGGACTTCCGCGTAACGTAAAAGGTGCACGTTTTTGATTTTACGGTCCCGATTACCAAAGAACGTCTCGATCCCATCTTTTCTTTCACTGTGATAAGCTTTATAATTATAATAAGGACTTTGGGTTTCATTTATATTGGGAATGACAAATCCATCCCAAAGGGTATCTCCGCTGGGGGCCAGGGGATCGGGGTTGATGGTGATGATGGTGGCTGCCTTGCGTAAATCACCTGGTTCATAAGCATTTACGAGGTCCTGGGTAGGGGTACAGAAGCCCCAGCCCAGATCCCCGGTGGGATCATTGAAATTGGGGTTGTTCCAGACCCCCCCCTTGTTGCGTGGTCCCTGCATTTCAGAATACAGGGGTATACCGGCGTCGGAATTCCCGTATCCTCCGGTTTCAATTTCAAAAATGGATTCGGCATCGTTATCTCCTTCCTGCCTCCAGATGGTAGCATAATCCGGGACCAGCTGGTATTGGTTGGAGTTGATCACATCCTGGGTCAGGGCAAAGGCCTGGGTCCAGTTCTTTTCATAGAGGTAAACCTTGGCCAGCAGGGTTTCAGCGGCACCCCTGGTGATCCGGCCCACCACCTGGGCGCTTTTCAGGGGAAGATTGTGCAGTGCGAACTGGAGGTCGGGGATGATTGCCTGATTATACACATCGCTGTCCGAAGCCCGGGTGACCAGGCTCGGATCGGATTTGGCCTGCCTGGGGCCCGTGGGCACTGACAGGACAATGGGAACTCCCCCGAAAAAACGGACGAGATTGAAATAGTAATACCCCCGGATGAACCGGACTTCCGCCCTCAATTCCGTTTTGGTCGCAGTATCCATCGGGGCGGTCTGAATGGCAGCCAGGGCATTGTTCGCCCTGGAGATTCCCGCATAATAGCCGTTCCAGAGGGCTGCCACAAACGAGTTTGCAGGAGTCTCGGTAAAATTGTCCAGGTCGGCGATTCCGGGCTGGTCCCCGGCGAAACTCCCCTTGTCCGCATCATCGGACCTGATATTGGTTGCGGCGATAAAGCTGATCCCATGGGTATCGGTATTCCATCCTCCTCCCGGATCGATATAAATCAAACTGCTGTATACGCCGTTGACCAGGTCCACGGCAAGTTGTGGATCGTTGGAGGGATTGGATTGCCCCTGAACCTCAAGGTTCAGGAAATTCTTGCTGCATCCCGCGGTGACCAGAACCGCAAGAACCCAAATCAAATGAATAAATCTCCTTTTCATGGCCCTGGATTTTAAAAGCCCACATTAACCCCTAAAGCGAAAGTCCTTACCGTGGGGTAAGCATTCAGTTCAATCCCGGCAGCCGTCGGTGGCCCGGGAAGCTCCGGAGTAAAACCGCTGTATTTCTTAAAAGTCAATGGATTTTCGGAGGTGAAATAGACTCTGAGGGAACTGATCACCTTGGTGCGCTCCAGAGTGGCCGGGGAGATCGTATATCCCAGGGTCAGGTTGTTGATCCGGAAAAAGGATCCGGATTCCACGAAATAGGTGGATGCCGGAAGGTTACCCGGGTTCGCCCTTGGTTCGGTATTGGTGTGATTGGAATTGGTCCAGCTGTTCTGGGCGGTAGAGGCCTCCACATTGTCCTGAAAGGACTGCCGGAATGCCTTTTTACCGTTATAAACGCTGTTTCCGAAGTTGCCGTAGGTATCGATGGTCAGATCCAGGGGGCCGTAAGTGATCCCCGCTGAAATCCCGTAATAGGCGACGGGCTGGTAGGAACCCGCATACACGGAGTCCAGCTTGCCGTTATTGTTGAACTGGTACTTGAAATCCCCGGGAACTGCTCCGGGCTGCAACATATTGCCATGGGAATCCGTATAACTTTCGATCTGCGCCTGGTTCTGGAATACCCCCAGCACTTTCTGAACATAAAAACTGCCGACCGGATGGCCGTTGTCCGTACGGGTAACATCGGGCTGGTCCGCGCCGATGGGACCATCAATATAGGGCTGGCCCCCGTTCAAACCCACCACGTTATTATGGTTGAAGGTGATATTGCCCCCGACGTACCAGGTCAGTTTCCGGTTCACCCGCCCGTTCCACCGCAGGGAGGCCTCCTCCCCGATATTGGAAATGTTGGCCGCATTGGTCAGCACGTAACCGGTAGGGATGCTGCTGTTGGGGTTCGGCTGGCTGCCCAGGGTACTGGGGATCAGGACGTAAATCAGGGCATTTTTGGTGAGCTTGTTATAATACCCCAATTCCCCGGTCAGTTTTCCGTTGAGCATACTGAATTCAACCCCCAGGTCGCTTTCGTCGCTGACCTCCCATCCCAGGTTCTGGTCCTTGATCTGGGTGATCGCGCTACCGCCTACCGCCCCGCCCCCGAAGAAATAGGGAAGGTTCGGAGTAACGGTGATCTGGGAAGCATCCGGGGGGATCGCGTCATTACCCACCTGGCCCCAGCTGGCCCTGAGTTTCAGCAGGTCAAAAAGCGTTTGACTGGCAAGACAGGGCTCATCCGTGAGGATCCAACCCAGGCCGATCGAGGGAGAAAAGGCCCAGCGATGCGAGGCGGAAAAAACGGAACTGGCATCGGCCCTGAAATTTACGGTAAGCAGATATTTGTCTGCGTAGGTTTCATTGATTCTTCCGATGTAGGAATTGCGGGTGTATTTGGCTTCCCCGGAATTATTGGTTTCCGTGTTCTGGTCTCCCACATTCAG
>DATKSX010000053.1:0-3445 GCA_035531415.1 Chitinophagaceae bacterium | reverse complement strand
GTTCCGAAAAGACCTGATTTACCGGATCAATACCGTGGAGATCAAGGTTCCGCCCCTGCGCAAACGGGGCCAGGACATCGTTTTGCTCGCACGGCATTTTGGCAGGCTTTACGGGGAAAAATACCTCAAGCCCAATGCTTTCCTGGAGCAGTCGGCCCTGGATAAACTCCAGCAATATCATTTTCCCGGCAACGTAAGGGAACTTCAGTACACCATGGAGCGGGCCATTATCATGGCAGAAAAACACGGCCTGACCGCGGAGGACATCATCTTTTCACCCATTGAAGCCGCCCGGAACCCGGATGACCATCCCGTGGAAACGAAATTGAGCACCATTGAACGGAACACCATACTCAAGGTGATCGAGAAGAATCAAGGCAACATCACCCAGGCGGCAAGGGAACTCGGCCTTACCAGGACCGCCCTATACAGGCGGCTGAGCAAGTATGAAATCTAAGCGCTTTGACTGGAGCATCCTGGCCAGGGTGTTTTTCCTATTTATCACCCTGATGGGACTTTCCCTGCTGATCCTGGAGGGTCCCAGGATATTCCTGCTCCTGATCGTCCCGATTGTGATCCTTCAGCTGGTCAATTTTTACCAGTTCCACATCAAGGCCCAGCAGGAGGTCGAACAGTTTGTGGAATCCATTCATTACCGGGATTTCTCCCGGTATTTCAGCGTCAGGCACGCCCCACTGGAACTTCGGTCCCTCCGGCAGGGTTTCAATGAGATCAACACTACTTTCAAGGTGATCAGCCGGGAAAAAGAGACCCAATACCAGTATCTCCAAAAAATCCTCGAGCTGGTGGATACCGGGATTATTTCCTACGAGACAGAGGAGGGGGTGATCGCCTGGATGAATGACTCCTTTAAAAAAATGCTGTGCATCCCCTACCTGAAAAACATTCATTCCCTTAAAAAAAGGGACGAAAACCTTTATGAACAGGTCCTCTCCCTGAAATCCGGGGAAGGCAGGATCGTTCCCATTACCCGGGACAAGGTCCCCTTTAAGGCTTTTCTGACGGCCACCCTCTTCCAGACCGACGGCCAAGTCTACAAGCTCATCGCTTTCCAGAATGTGGATGAAGCCCTGGATGAAACCGAATCCCAGGCATGGCAGAAGCTGCTGAGCGTAATGACCCACGAAATCATGAACTCGGTGGCTCCGATTTCCTCCCTGGCCGAGACCCTTAAGAAAAGGCTCCTGGAAGGGACTGCAACCGGCGGGGGCAATCTGGACGACCTGGAACTGGGAATCAACACCATCCAGCGCAGGAGCGAGGGTCTCCTCAAGTTCGCGGAGACTTACAGGAACCTGAACAAGATCGCCAAACCCCGGCTCACAACGGTTCTGGTTCGCGACCTGTTCGAGCACCTGCACCAGCTCATGCAGCCAACCCTGGAACAGAAAAACATCGAAATGGAAATCGTTCTGAAGGATCCCTCCCAGATTCTGCAGATCGATACCAACCTGATGGAACAGGTTCTGATCAATCTGATCATTAACGCCATGGATGCGGTAAAAGACCGTACCCAGCCCCGGATCATCCTCTCCGCCGGCTACGGTCCATCCAATAAACCGATTATCGGCGTGGCCGATAATGGGACTGGTATGTCCATGGAGGTCCTGGATAAAATCTTCATCCCATTCTTCAGCACGAAAAAGAGCGGCAGCGGAATCGGGCTCAGCCTGTGCAAGCAGATCATGCTGCTCCATCATGGCAATATCCAGGCCCATACCATTGAAGGAGAAGGGTCTTCATTTAAGCTCCAGTTTTGATCCTTGTTTAACAATTTTTTCCCATTGATTTTAACCCATATCCCTTAGCTTTAAATTGATATTTTTCCTCATCCACTGGTTATGATGAAATGCTACCCTGTTATTCTTACGGGACTGTTTTGGGTACTGCTGGAAAGCTGTTCTACCACATATAGCTTTTACGGAAGCCCGGTTTTTGGAAAAACGGCATCATACACCACCAAACCATTGCTTAGCGATTCAGTGCATTCAGCGACCTATTCGAGCCTTGTTTTCTCTGATGGTTTCAGTAATTTTTTCAGTCAGGATCCGATTTATGCCGGACAGCTCAGATTATACCAGGTCAGACAATTCAGTCTGTTTCATTTTTTCTATGGGACCGATTTGATGCTGGGCAATTACGGGATCGCCAATTACCAGGACACAGGCGTAACAACCATCGTTGGAAATCACTTTTTCGGTAACCTGGGAATTTCCGGGGGAGGGGATTTCAGTCTTCCGATCGGAAAGAGTGAATGGAGGATGATCGGGGTGGATCTTTCACTAAACCAGGAGTTCGGAAGCTATTTGGGGTTCCGGATGAAGCAGCCCGTTACAATTGACACCGGGGTATTTAAACACTCCTTCCTGGGAACGCTGGCCCTGTCATCCGAATGGGCCTTTCATACCCGTCACGGGGAATTCGGATTCAAATATGAGTTCGGCACCTACCTCGGAAACCAGGGCTTCCTGGCCAACAATTTCATATTTCCGCCCTCAGGCCTGTTTCATTCCTCATACCGATTCTACCAATTCAGTTTCCATGTCACATTCAAACAGTGGACTGGGTATATTCTGGAGCAAGGGGGGACTTGGGAAGGGGATAGCCGGTTGGGGGTGATATACCGCTTCCAGCCCCGATACAAAAATAAGTAGCTTGAAAGATCCGGGGAATCAATTGGAACGAACCGGGAAAGGGATATCTGCATTTTACTAAAGAAACAAGGGTATCCAGGGAACTTCAATTCTTAGCCAATGGAAAAAATCATCCGGACAGGCCTGATCGGATTCGGAATATCCGGACAGGTATTCCATGCTCCCTTCCTGACCACCGTGGCGGGATACCGGCTGGATACCATTGTCCAACGGCATGACCAGACCGCCTCCCGGTCCTATCCCGGGATTTCCATCCGAAAATCCGTCGAGGATGTATTGAATGATCCCGATATCGACCTGGTGGTGATCACCGTTCCAACTTCCGGTCATTACGACCTGGCCTTAAATGCCCTCCAGGCGAAAAAACACGTGGTTCTGGAAAAACCGTTCACGGTGACCTCCGAAGATGCCCTTGAACTGATCCGGGTTGCCCGGGAAATGGGCGTATTGATCAGCCCTTATCATAACCGGCGTTATACCGGGGATTTCAAGACGATCCGGAGCATTATGGAGCAAGGCGGTTTAGGCCGGATCGTGGAATTCGAGGGGCATTATGACCGGTTCCGGCCTCAGTTGCGCCCTGGGGCCTGGAGAGAGCAGGCCCTTCCGGGAAGCGGTATCCTGTATGACCTGGGTTCCCATCTGATCGACCAGGCCCTTTTACTTTTCGGGTCCCCGAAACAGATCACTGCAAGTCTCCGGATCCAGCGACCGGGGGCGGGAGCAACGGACTACTTTGACCTTCGTCTCGACTATGCTGATCTGGCGAT
>DATKSX010000052.1:0-8303 GCA_035531415.1 Chitinophagaceae bacterium | reverse complement strand
TCCTCCATCCATATTCCTTTTGGCAGTCTGGCTTTCTGGGGGATGAGCGTCTCCCTGATCCTGGTCACCGGATTGATCGCGGGCAGCCGCCCTGCCTTTTTCCTTTCCTCCTTCCAGCCGGTCCAGGTACTCAAGGGAGGGGCCTCCTCCGGAAGGGCGGCAGCCCTTCCCAGGAAGATCCTGGTGGTGATCCAGTTCAGTTGTTCCATCGCCCTGATCATCGGGACCCTGATCATCTATCAGCAGATCCGCCATGCCAAGGACCGTCCGGAGGGATATAATCCCAACCGGCTCCTGATGACCGACGCCAGCGATGACCTGAACCATAATTACGAAGCGCTCCGCAATGACCTGTTGAAAACCGGAATGGTATCCCGGGTGACCGCCTCCTCCAGCCCCGCGACGGATATCTACAGCTATTATGGCCTGGATGACTGGCCCGGGAAGGCTCCTGGGGAGGTGGAAAACGTTGCCGTGATAGACGTCGCGCGGGATTATTTCGGCACGCTGGACATGAAACTGGTCCAGGGAAGGGATTTCAGCGGGAGCCTGAGGCAGGACTCCCTCAATATCATTCTTAACGAGGCGGCGGTGAAAGAACTGCGCCTGACCAAAAACCCCCTGGGCCAGTCCATCCTCTGGCAGGGGAAACAGCAATGGGTCCGGGTAATTGGGGTGGTTCGGGATGCCCTGATGCTATCTCCTTTCGACCCGGCCCAACCAACCTTTTTCCGGTTCAATCCTGGTAATATGAACAGCATCGAGTACCGGCTCGCCCCGACGGTGAATGCGCACCAGGCCATTGCAAAGCTGACCCCGATCTTTAACCGGTACAACCCCTCCTTTCCTTACATCTTCCAGTTTGCCGATGCTGCCTATGCCAAGAAATTCGACCTGGAGACCCTGGTCGGCAAACTGGCGGGGTTGTTTGCAGGACTGGCGATCCTCATCTCCTGCCTGGGGCTTTTCGGACTGGCCGCCTATATGGCCGAACAACGCCATAAGGAAATCAGCATCAGAAAAGTGCTCGGGGCCACGATTTCCCAGGTCTGGATCCTGCTGTCCCGGGACTTCCTGCTGCTGGTGTTGATCAGTTGCCTGATCGCCTCCCCCATTGCCTGGTATTTTTTAAGTGGTTGGCTGCTGAAATACCCCTACCGGATCACCATCGGGCCCTGGGTGTTCCTGGTTGCCGGAGTGGTGGCTTTAGTGATCACCCTGGTCACGGTAAGTTTTCAGGCAGTTAGAGCAGCCGTTGCCAAACCCGTGGAAGGCCTGCGGTCGGAATAGAGGCAGCTCCACCCTTCATTTTTCGTTATATTGCCCTCATGGGAAAAAGGATCATTTTCCTGGGGCTTTTATTCCTGGGCCCGGCAATCCATGCCATCGGTCAGCGGGTTTTTTCCGAAGGCCTGATCATCTACGATGTGAAGGTAGAGGAGCCGCTCAACATCCATGCCCGGGAGTCGGAGCAGTTTGAAGGCGCCAAAATGGAGGTGATGGTCAAGAACAAGATCGTGCGCACCGACCTGCTGGTGGCCGGAATTGACCGGGTGGTTATCGCCAATACCAAGGACACCACGGCAGTGGCCTTATTGAACCGGGGCCTCGACAAATATCTCATCCGTATCTCCCGGAAACAGGTGGAGGCAGAGTTCGCCCCATACCGCAATATCGATTTCCAGGAATCCCATTCCAACCGGCAGATTGCCGGGTATGCCTGCCGTAAAGCCGTGGGAAAAACCCGGGACGGGGCTTCCCTCACCGTTTATTACGCTCCGGATCTGGTTCCGGCCGACCCGGCATTCTTTCCGCAATTCACCGGCATCCGGGGGGTTCCGCTCCAGTTTGAGAAGAAGGTAGGAGGATTGCGGATGATCATGACCGCCAGCTCGGTGAACCTTTCCCCTTTGCCGGCATCGGATTTTGATATCCCCACCACGGGCTATAAGGAGATCACCCAGCAGGAAATTGAACAGATGACCGGAGGGTAGGCAATCAGCTCACCGCCTTGTTCACCAGGGCCGCGGCTTCGCTCAGCAGGATGGCCGACTGCACTTTCAGACCCGATTTTTCGATCAGTTCCTTGGCCGCTTCGGCATTGGTTCCCTGGAGCCGGACAATGATGGGGATCCGGATATCGCCGATGGAGCGGTAGGCATCAATCACGCCTTGGGCAACCCGGTCACAGCGGACAATCCCTCCGAAGATATTGATGAGGATGGCTTTTACCTTGGGATCTTTCAGGATGATCCGGAATCCCGCTTCTACGGTCTGGGCATTGGCCGTACCTCCCACATCCAGAAAATTGGCGGGTTCCCCGCCGCTGAGCTTGATCATGTCCATGGTCGCCATGGCCAGTCCCGCCCCGTTCACCATGCAGCCCACGTTGCCGTCCAGTTTCACGAAGTTCAGGTTATACTTACCGGCCTCCACTTCTGCCTGGTCCTCCTCCGTGATATCGCGGAGGTCGGCCAGGTCGGGATGGCGAAAAAGGGCGTTATCGTCCAGCCGCATCTTGCAGTCCACGGCCAGGATGCGGTCATCGGCAGTCTTGAACAGGGGATTGATTTCGATCAGGGCGCAGTCCAGGGTGCAATAGGCTTCATATAGGTTGATCACAAATTTCACCATATGCTTGTTCGCCTCTCCAAGAAGTCCCAGGTTGAAAGCAATCTTGCGGGCCTGGAAGGGCTTTAAGGGGCTCCCGGGATAGACCCATTCCCGGAATATCCGTTCCGGGTTGTGGCTGGCCACTTCCTCGATATCCATGCCTCCCTCGGTGGAATAGATGATGACCTGTTGACCCCGGGCTCGGTCCAGCAGGATCGAAAGGTAAAATTCCTTAACCGGGGAAGGCCCAGGGTAATAGACGTCCTGCGCCACGAGCACCTTGTTCACCTTTTTTCCTGCGGCTCCGGTCTGAACGGTCACCAGAGTTCCTCCGATCAGATTGCCTGCGATGGTTTTGACCTCATCGGCGTTCTTGGCAATAGCCACGCCACGCTGCTCTGTACCGGCAATCTTTCCCTTCCCCCGGCCTCCCGCATGGATCTGCGCCTTGACGACTGCCCACTTGGTTCCGGTTTCCATTCTCAGCTGCTTGAAAGCATCCACCGCGGCTTCGGAGTTGTCCGCGGGAATCCCTTCCTGCACCGGGACCTGGAATTTTTTCAGCAGGGCCTTGGCCTGGTATTCATGCAGGTTCATTCTTAAAAAATTTCCGCTAAAGTACCTGATTTGTAGGGAATTCTGAAATGGCTGCCAGGGGATTATCCGGTACATTTGCTGATCTGGCCCGACTTTGACCGGCCCCGATCCCGATGGAAAACATCCGCGACAAGCTGCAAGAAACCTGCCGGTACATCCAAAGCAGGATCCCGCTTTCTGCGGAGGTGGCCGTTATCCTGGGAAGCGGCCTGGGAGATTTTCTTTCCCAAATCACCGACCCGGTCCCCCTGGAATATACCGCCATTCCCCATTTTCCGCGGACCACCGTGGCAAGCCACCGGGGGCAGCTGGTGGCGGGATGGTGCGCAGGGAAGCCCGTCCTGGTGATGGCCGGCAGGTTTCATTATTACGAAGGCTACAGCCTGGAGGAAGTGGTCTACCCCATCCGCGTGCTTTCCCTGCTCGGAGTGAAGACCCTCCTGGTTTCCAATGCTGCTGGGGGGATGAACCAGGATTTCAGGATGGGAGACCTGATGATCCTGACCGACCACATCAACCTGGGGGAAAACCCGCTCCGGGGTCCGAACCTGGAGGGGATCGGGCCCCGGTTCCCGGACCTGAGCGAACCCTACTCCAAAACCCTGATCCGGACCGCCCTGGGGATCGGAAAGGAACTGGGCCTGGACCTGAAAACCGGGGTGTATGCCGGGGTTCAGGGACCTTCCTTCGAAACCCGGGCCGAATACCGTTACCTGCATCTGATCGGTGCAGATGCCGTGGGCATGAGCACGGTGCCTGAAGTCATCGCTGCGGCCCATGCGGGAATGCAGGTCTTCGCCCTGAGTGTGATCACCAATCTCGGGATCCGGGACGAAGAGAACCAGGTCACCCAGCAGGAAGTGCTGGAAGCGGCCGTGAAAGCGGAACCGAAATTAACCGTTATCTTTAAAAAGCTGATCGCATCCCTTTGATCCTACCCGGTCCGGGAGGGATGAAGCGCCCAAGCATGAAGCGATTTGGTCTTATAACAGCAGGACTTATCCTGCTTACCTGGTCCGCCTCTGCCCAGGCTCCCGTCTCCACCGGAAGGCCTCCCTCCCAGTCCGGCCAGGAGCAAAGCGATACCCTCACCCAGAAACACCGCGTCAACGCCACCGTTTTTATCACCTACCGGCAACTGAAGGATACCCGGGACCAGCGACTGGACTCCGGCTTCCAGGATTATACCGGGGATTATCCCCTGGCTCCGGATGAAGTCTACCTGGGCAATGTTGGCACCCCGGCTTACCCGATCATCTTCCAGCCCCGGCTCCTGCCGGGATGGGATCCCGGGGTCCATGTGCTGGATTCCTACCGGTTCTTCGCAGACAGCACCCGCTTCTACCGGGTCTCCACGCCCTATACGGAGCTGGGATACCTGGTAGGAGGAAAACAGGAGCAGATTATCAATGTCCTCCACGCCCAAAGCCCTTCCCCGCAGTTCAACTTTGCTTTTGAGTTCCGCAAAATCAATTCCCAGGGATTTTTCAAGAACCAGAGCACCGATGCCAACAGCTACCGGGTATCGGCCCATTACAACACCCCCAACGTTCGTTATAACCTGTATTTTGTTTTCGCCGGCAATAAGCTGAACAGCGGGGAGAACGGAGGAATCGCGAACGATACCTTTCTTACCAGCAAGATCTATTCCGACCGCCAGACGGTGCCGGTCAACCTGGGAGGGGATTCCCTGTCCCAGTTCAGCCTCTTCAATTCCTCGGCCATCCCCACCCGCTCCTATGTGGTTGACGGCGGCATCCTGATCCGCCAGAGCTATGACTGGGGGAGACCCGATACCATCCAGGTGAACGATTCCACGCAGAAATACCTGTTCTATCCCATTTTCCGGATCGAGCAGGATTTCAGGTTCAATCAACAGGTCATGGGGTTTTCCGATACCATACCCAATAATTCCTACTACCTGGCAAAATACGGCCTCGTCGGGGCGGGTTTTGAGTCCCTGGACGCAGTCCAGAAATGGAACCAGGTCTCCGGAGATCTTTCCCTGATGACCTTTCCGGTGCCGACCAACCAGGCCCAGTTCCTGAAGGCGGGCCTCACCCTGGAATCCATCAAGGGATATTTTACCTATAATTCCATTTCCTTTTCCAACCTGCTGGGCCATTTTGAATACCGGAACAAGACCAGTAATCAG
This sequence comes from Chitinophagaceae bacterium, assembly GCA_035531415.1. Taxonomy (GTDB): domain Bacteria; phylum Bacteroidota; class Bacteroidia; order Chitinophagales; family Chitinophagaceae; genus JANWKA01. The sequence continues at coordinate 2,938 of DATKSX010000052.1, read as the reverse complement.
AAATGGGACATCGACCTGGCGGGGCAGCTCTATCTTTCGGGAAGCTATTTCGGCAATTACCTGGTTTCCGCCAACCTGGGACGCCTGATCAGTCCTGCGGTGGGCAATATCCGGCTGGGGTTCACCAATGTCAACCAGACGCCCGCCTTCATCTACCGATTCTTCCAGTCCAACCGTTTCCTGGTCTTCAACAATAACCTGAAAAACGAAAACACCACCCGTCTTCAGTTCAGGTCGGGAAGTGCGGTCTGGGCCTATAACCTGGAGGTGAACTATTACCTGTTCGGGAATTTCTCCTATTTCCGGGACTACACGCATTCCATCCAGGATCCAACGCCTTTCACCCTGTTGCAGATTATATTCCAAAAGCAGGTGAGGTTCGGACATTTCCATTGGTATGCGGATTTGGCCTGGCAGCAGCCGACGGGACATGCCCCCCTGCAGGTTCCCCTGGTATGGACCCGGGAAAGGCTGGCCTGGGAGGGGGGGGTCTTCCAGGGACACCTGGGGCTCGCATCCGGTCTGGAACTCCGGTATAACAGCCCGTATGACCCGGATGATTATTCCCCGGTCCTGCAGCAGTTCGTGGTCCAGCAAAACACCCGGATCGCCAACCTGCCCAACCTCGGGGCCTATGGTAACCTGCGCATCCGGAGGTTTACCGCCTTTGTGCGGGTGGAAAACCTCAACACGCTCTTCCATGCCAACAATTTTGCAGCCCCACTCTATCCCTATGAAGGATTTGACTTCCGCCTGGGCATCCGCTGGGATTATATCAATTAGGGGAGATGGGAAATTTAATAATCCCCAATTCCCGGAAGCCGGGTGAAATCTCCCTGGAAGGGGATTGTGGACCGGCTTCCGTACCTTTGCCATACAAGACGAAAACCATGATGACCAAGACTTATAAGATCAGCGGGATGGGATGCGACCATTGCGTGGAGAAGGTGGGAAAGGCCTTAAAATCCTTACCCCAGATAAGCGACGCACAGGTGAGCCTGAAAAAAGGGGAGGCCACCCTGACCCTGAATGGCCCCGTGGAGGATTCCCTTATCCGCCACGCACTCAACCAGGCCGGCCATTATGACCTGGCCGAAGCAATGGTTCATAATTCTACCTCAATCTGATCCTTACCCATGACCTGGCTCCTCCGTAAGACCTGGAAAGGGATGGTCTGGACCTACAAGCAAATCTTCGTGAAAAAATGCTGCCGGTAAACCGCATAATTCATCCGGTCTGATCCCTGTTCCTCCGGGAAATCCCCTTTTCCAAACCAACTTTCAGGCATGTACCTGGATCCGGTTTTTCATGTCTTTTCGCGTCAGGGGGATTATTTGATTGGAGCCTGATTTGATGTAGGTTTGTCCCCAACCATGTTCCTCCAGCCCCAGATTTCATGGCAGCGGACTTTCCTGGTCCTGGCCATATTCCTGATCCAGGCCTGTCACCGGGTTCATCCTCCCCGCCACCAGTTGGTCCCCGTTTCCGAAAACCTGGATGAGGCCGAGAGAGATAATATCAGCCAGTTGCTGGAATTTGATTCCTCCGGGGCAATCATGCTGGACTCGGCCAGGATTTTCCGTCCCAGGGCCATCCGGGATTTTTACCACAAGCGAAAGGACCAGCCTTTTTGGTCCCGGGCGGGCCGGATCATTCCCGCCGGGGATACCATGCTGTCCCTGGTCGCAGGAGCCTGGCAAAAAGGGTTGGATCCTGCGTCCCTGTTCCAGCGGCAGCTGGAGGATTTGATCCCACCTGGGAGCAGGAAAACCTCCCGGGATGCAGCGGTATGGGCCAGAACGGACCTCCTTTTGACCGCGGCCTTCACCAAAATGGTATCCCAACTCCATTACGGGATCCTGGAAGCAGACAGCCTGCGGTTGCGCAAGGACACCGCATTCAGTAACCTCTCACTGGATTCCCTGATCCTCAGGGCGGACCAGGCAGATTCCCTGAGTGCCCTGGTGGCATCCGTGGAACCGAAATATGCCCAATATGCCCTCCTGAAGGCCGCCCTGGTTCGCTTCACCCTGGCCCATGGAAAGTCCGGCTGGAATTCTTTTTCCGTGGACAGCCTTGCTCCCGATGCCCTGCGGCAACAATTGGCCCTCCGGCTATTGCGGGAGGGTTATCTGGATTCCACCAAAACCGGGGACCAGGAAGCGGTTACCCGGGCCCTGAAGCGTTTTCAAAACGACCACGGACTGTTTCCAGATGGTAAACCGGGCAAAAGGACGCTTGCCGCCCTTAAAGTGACTTCCCGGCAAAGGCTGGAGCAGATCCGGGTGAACCTGGACCGCTGGAGGCATTTTCCGGATTTCCTTCCCAATCCCTACCTGTTGGTGAATATTCCTGCCTTTCAGCTGGAAATCTGGGATCGCGACAGCCTCATGCTGGAATCCAGGGTAATTGTAGGGAAACCCCAAACGCCTACGCCAGAACTATCTTCATCCATTGTGAACTTTCAGTTGTATCCCTTCTGGCGCCTGCCCATGAGCATCATCGTCAAGGATGTCTTCCCCGCTTTGAAAAGAAATATGAATTATCTGACCAGGAACAACCTGGAGGTCGTGGACCATCATGGGGATGTGGTGGATCCTGCCAAACTGAACTGGAAGAGGTTCAATAAGGATTATTTTCCCTATGTGCTGAGGCAGATGAACGGCCTGGACAATTCCCTGGGGATCATTAAATTCAATTTCCGGAACAAATACGCCGTATACCTCCATGACACCAACCTGAGAAGCCTGTTCGGAGCGGAGTACCGGGCCCTCAGCCACGGTTGCGTCCGGGTCCAGAAATGGGACAGCCTTTCCCGGTACCTGGTCCGGGACGATACCTTGCGCCATATCCCCGACAGCCTGGTCGTCTGGGAAAAAATGCAGCTTCAAAAGGAGGTGAACTTCAGCCGGAGATTACCGATCTATATCCGTTATTT